>JANWXU010000046.1 GCA_025057395.1 Bacteroidia bacterium
ACGCTTGTAAGTAACTACATTTTCGTTGATAAGGCGGATTGTTAAAGAATTGAATTGTAAAATAGAGCCGCTAGTTCCTACGCCAGTTATCAGCGGAGAATTATAGTATCGCTCATTTAAGGTATTCAAATCAATTCCAAAGGAAGTTTGTACGAAGAGTCCCCGGATAATTTCATACTTAGCAAAGGCATTTCCAATTCCACGATAATTAATAGCAAAATTATCGTCCGTTTCTATTACACCAATCGGGTTAGAGCCTAGGTCGTTAATAAACCAAGTGCCGTCCGGGTTTTTAACGGGCGAAAAGGCGGGAGTTAAGAGGGCGCCCCCGACAGGACCGTAAATATTATTATCATTAGCCGTTCGGGTTCTTCTTTCAAACACCATATTCATATTTACTCCTAATGTAAACTTAGAGAAAGGAAGGATATCCAAATTAACCCGAGGATTAAAACGTTCGAAAGAAGTTCCCTTTTGAATTCCATCCTGGGCAAAATAAGTGCCTGAAATATAATAGCGAGCCTTATCTGTACCCCCACTTACAGAAAGCTGATAATTTTGAATTAGGGCAGTACGCAAAATTTCATCCATCCAACGAGTATTAATACTATCGGTGGGTTTAGGGAAAAGGGGTGCCGGGATTACTCTTCCAAAAGCGGCAGTTCTTGCAAAACGAGCACTATCATTTCTAGCGGCCTCGTTGCGCAACTCCATAAATTCCTTAGCACTCAAAAGATCCGGTTTTTTCCATACTTCTTGATATCCTGCATACATATTAAAATTAAATTTTGCCTTTCCTGCCGATCCGCGCTTAGTAGTAATTAATACTACTCCATTAGAAGCTCTTGCACCATAAATTGCAGCAGCAGAAGCATCCTTTAATATTTCTATAGACTCAATATCGTTAGGATTTATACTCGAAAGCGCATCCATTCTCTGTCCTCCTAAACTACCAGAAACTCCTCCTTGATCCCCAGTATTTATAGGAACCCCATCTACCACATAGAAAGGAGTATTGCCGGAAGTAATAGAGCTAAAGCCCCGTATTCTTACAGAAATACCCCCCCCTGGCGTACCCGAATTTTGATATACCTGCACCCCGGCAGCTCGCCCTTGTAAAACCTGGTCTACAGAAGCAGCCGAAATATTTTCAAATTCTTTATTACTAATTCCAGATACTGAACCTGTTACATTCCTTTTTTCTTGAGTTCCGTACCCTACTACTACAATATCATCCATTCTGATATAGTCTTCTATCATAGTTATATTTATAGGGGCATTGTAGTTTTCGGTACTTACTCTCTGCAAATAGGTTTTATATCCTAAATAACTTACTTTAAGATAGAGATTGGCAGTATCAGCAACGCCTAATACAAATTCACCATCAGGGTTAGTATAAGTGCCACTAATTGTAGCCCCATTTTTTTGAGCTTCAACTATTGCGCCTACCAAGGGTTCATTACTCGAAGTAATTACTTTCCCCTCCAATTGAAATATCTGGGTTTGAGCCCATACAGCCCTTATTACGAGGCCGGCAAGCCAAAAAATAAGCAGTAAAGTTTTTTTCATAGGAACCAACCAACTTAATATTCTCAATGCAAAATACTACTGAGCTAACCTTAGCTTACAAAAAACGTTAAGTTTTATTTAAATTCAGATAACCTTTGCAAATATATTTAATTTTATAGCTAATATTTAGCTTTAAGAAACAATTTCGAAGGAAAGATTTATCTTGGCAAATTATCTACAATATATCAAAAAAAAACCGGGCATTTGCCCGGCTTCAGGAAAAAAGTCTGGAGCGTAAGGCTATAATCGTGAAAGCAATTCTTTCTTCTTAGCATCAAATTCTTCTTCTGTAAGTATTCCCGCTGCCTTAAGTTCACCTAATTCTTTCAGGGTAGCAAGAATCTGTTCTCTAGTTTGAGCATTGTTGGTAGAAGCATTAGCAGCAGAGGGATTATTCATATTTTGCATCATTTGCTGCGCCATTTGCATTTGAAACATAGTTTTCATCATATCTCCGCCACTACTTTCACCCCCCTTTTCCATTCCTAAGCCCGTCTGGAACTTCAAGAACTTATCCACGTCTTGGACTTGTTGTGAGATATTTGCTTGCCCCATCATTTTCTGAAGCTCCATTTCGTTGGAGGCTCCCATCGTCTTTCGAATACGCCGTGCTTCTAGATCTTGCTCAGTAAGAGCCTTTTGTATTTCTTCAGGTAAAGAGACACTTTCTACATTAAACTGGGTTAATTGTAGCCCAATGTCATTAAAGTCTGGCTGTAAGATAGGAAGCAGTTCGGCCCCTAACTCTTGCGCCTTAAAGTTAATTTCTACTAGAGACTTACCTGATTTTTTAAGTGCATTACTGAATTCTGTAACTACTTTACTACGAAAATGCTCTAAAATCTCGTCAGTAGTAACATGAGGGTCGGTACCGGCGAATTCTCTAAAAAATCTAGCTGCATCAGTTACACGAAAATTAAAAGTTCCAAATGCGCGCAAAGGAACTAATGAGAATTCTGGGTCGGAGACCATAATAGGTTGCCGTGTCCCCCAGCGCATATTGCTGAACTGGCGGGTGCTAACAAAGTAAATATCTACTTTAAAAGGGGAATTGAAACCGTGCTTCCAAGATTTTAGGCTAGTGAGGATGGGCATATTTCTTGTGACCAGCTCATAGCGCCCGGGCTGAAAGACATCGGCCATTTTACCTTCATTTACAAATATTGCCACCTGTGACTCTCGTACTGTTAGCTGCGCGCCCATTTTTATCTCCCGGTCTTGGTCAGGAAATTTCCAAATTAGGGTATCTCGGGTTTCATCTACCCATTCTATTACATCGATAAATTGCCCTTTTATAAAATCAAACAAGCCCATCGCATTTATGTTATTTACGTGAATAGAGTACTAATATAATTATTTTCTTTTGAATAATGGTACAGTAGAGCAAGGTTCGCCGTACATAATAGACTTGGCGTAAGGTTGTAAACATTTTGCTATTTCTACGTATATAGCTGGAGGTATGTTTCCGCAGCCTTTCACTACTACGCGTTTATCTTTGTATTCGTCGAAATTGACAGATTGAATTTGCTTTCTGAATAAATAAATCTCTAGCTCCTGGGCATTACCTAATATCACATCTTTAGCATAAGGGGCAAGTTCTATGGCTAGTAGCATAAAAGCCCATGCTGGAATAATAGCATCCGTAGAACAGTAAATGGCTACGTACTTATCTTTATATAATTGCCACTCCGTTTGCTTTACATATTCACGAAAATCTTTCTCTTTAAGTATCAATCCCTGATAAAGTTGATCTTTTATATCTATTATGGCTCTTTCCCCTCTAGGGCGAAAATCTTCTAGGTCTATTGTGATAATACCACTTTGTGCTACTTTATTTATAATAATACCCCTTTGATTAGACTCCATACTTCGCTTAATTAATTACTAAATATAATCAAAAGCTTAAAAATTTACTTAGATAAGAGTAGACTGTATTTTGATATATACAAGAAGCCAAATATACCTTGAATTCTATATAACCATTTGATTTACATTATGATGTAAAAATTATAAGAATTAGCTTGTGAATTTAATGAAAAAAAAGTAAAGAATTTACAGTAAAATTTAGTTAAAATACTTGATAATGTGAAGTGGGGTTGCTATTTTTGCGCAAGATAATAACCAATATATACACACAATGAAGAAACTTATAGTACTTTTATTTGTAGCAGGCGCAATTAGTTTGACATCATGTGGTAAAAAAGATGAGAGCCATGGAGGCGAAGGAACTACAACAACCGATACCACAGCGGCGCAGCAAACACCGGTAGAGACACCAACATCAACTCCAGCAGATACAGCAAAGAAAACAGAGGAGGCACCCAAAAAAGATGGAGGGCATGGTGGTGGTGGACACTAAAGAATCTATTTTTTTCAGAAGTAATTAAAAAAGCCCTCTCCGGGGCTTTTTTTGTTTTTGCTTATACTCTGTATATTCAATATATTCAATTTACTGTACTTCATAAGCTCCAATATCGGGAGCGTTCCCTCGGGGTCGAACTTTACCCTCGATATCAACCAAAGGTGTCAGTTCATTTTGAATGCCTCTATCAATAGCAGAACTTTCTTTTTTAAGGCGATAATTACCTACTGTAAAATTTTCAAATAAAGGATCTAAATTTATAAGATTACTAGCGGGTAAATCTTGCCGCTTGCTACGTACAAGATTATGAGTAAAAGTTAGTTGAATAGGCGCTTTAACAAGGTCTGTAATGAATTCTTCTTCTTTAGAACCCCATAAAATACAATTTTGTATAACAATTTCAGAGGGATAACGCCCCAGAATGCGATTATTATTGTCCTTTAGATAGTTAGTCCAGCCCAATACAGCACTTCGGCTACGAGAAAGAAAATTAGAAAAACTAGAAAAAGTACAGTTACTAAAATAATATTTGCCCCCCCCAAAAAGTCCTACCACATTTTGTCCTGCATTAAAAGCCAAAATATTAGTAGCAACTATATTAGGCGGAGCGTTCATGGTACGAGTAGAATCAAAACCCAACCCCAGAATACAAAAATTAGCCATATTTTTTATCACTGTATTTTCTAAGACCAATTTAGGCTCCGAAGTGAGCGATACTGAATCACAGCGTACCCCAATAGAACCATTTTGTAAAATAGCATTGCTTAACCGATTACCCTGACTTAACTTAGTAAAAATTAAACCTTGCCACTGGCCGGGTTCGTCTTGGTAACTTTTATTTCGAAACCCTTTGCCCAGACGAAAATTTGTAAATAACACGGGCTTACTAAAAGTACCTATAGCTTGTAAAGTACCGTCGATAATTATCATAGAACGCATATATCGATTTCCCCATCTATCAAAATCGGTTCGAGAAGAAAAATAAAGCTCCGTGCCTGGCATAATTTGAAGAGTAGTACCAGGTGCTACGTAAATATAACCATCTACTACAATGGGCTTATCATTAGGGAAAACGGTAATAGCCTCAGTAAGAACCGTATCTCTAAAAAAATAGGCATCTAATACATGCGCATACAAAATTACCTTTTGTGACTTACCATCCGCAAACTGAAAAACAAGTGCATCCCAAAAATCTGTATTTTTTTCTACCTGAGACTTCAACTTAATAAAAGCAAAAATACTATCCCTAGGGTTTATACGTACCTGATTTTGAACCATTCCTGCTTGGCCATTAACAATCACATCAAATACAGACGCATTACCGCGTGCAAGAAAAATACTGTTAATTTCTAGCCCCACGGAGGAACGATTGTATATGGTAAGCCTACGGGTAGGAGAAAGCACTTGAGTAAAAAGAGTGTCAAATTTTACCGTATCCGCAGAAAAGGCTAAATTTCCGGTAGTTTCAAATACTTCGGGCTTTTCACAAAAAGTAAAAAATAATAGAAGGAGTATAGCTCCCCCCCATAACCATTTGGATTTTGCCATCAGACTTGATAAGACAAAAATAAGCTGTAGGTATAGTTTACAAATACAAACTTATTTAAGAATGGCTAAAAGTTCAAAATCTAAAAATATTTATCGTTGCACACTTTGTCACTATTCTACTCCTAAGTGGCTGGGTCAATGCCCAAGCTGCGGCGCTTGGAATTCAATAGAGGAAGAAAGAGTAGAAGAGCCAACCGTAAAGCACTCATTCTACACCCTTTCTTCTTCTAGTAAAAGCAAATTAATTCCTATCCAAGAAATCGCCACTACAGCAGAAGAAAGAATTGTAACGCCTGATAAAGAATGGAATCGAGTCTTAGATGGGGGATTGGTGCGTGGCTCTTTTATTTTACTTGCTGGAGAACCCGGTATTGGAAAATCTACCCTACTCCTACAACTTGCCTTGCAATTAAACCCTCTTAAAATAATTTATGTTTCGGGGGAAGAATCAGAAAGGCAAATTAAATTAAGAGCTGAAAGAATTCCCTTTCATAATTCACAATTATACGTATTAGCAGGATGCTCCTTAGAAGATGTACTCTACCATGGCTATAATCTCTTGCCTGACATAATAGTTATTGACTCTATTCAAACCATATACTCAGAAAAAGTAGAAGCCCTTAGCGGAAGCACCACCCAAATAAGGGAATGTACTCATTTTTTAATGCAATTTGCTAAGGAAAATAATTGCATTGTTATTCTTATTGGCCATATTACTAAAGAAGGAACCATAGCAGGCCCCAAACTATTGGAACACATGGTTGATGTAGTACTGGAATTTGAAGGTGACCCTAAACTAGACTATCGCCTACTACGTGCAGTAAAAAATCGTTTTGGCTCTACAGCAGAAATGGGAATTTATCAAATGCATAATAAAGGGCTAGTCGAAATTCCCAACCCCGGAGAATTATTTTTATCTAACCATAAAGATTCTTTTAGCGGTGTAGCTACAGGCGCTTTACTAATAGGACAAAGAACTTTTTTAATTGAAAACCAAGCCTTAGTAGCTTCAACTGTATTTAATTTTCCACAGCGCTCTACCACGGGATATGATGCCAAAAGATTAAATATGCTATTAGCAGTATTAGAAAAAAGAATTGGTATCACTTTTATTAATAAGGATGTATTTGTAAATGTAGTAGGGGGGCTTAAATTAGAAGATCCGGCTGCTGATTTACCTGTACTGGTAGCTATCATTTCGTCTTATTATGATATACCTATTCCTAGGGAATACTGCTTTGCTGGAGAAATAAGTCTCACCGGCGAAATCCGTACTGTTTCAAAGTTAGAAGCCCGTATGAAGGAAGCCGCTAAAATTGGATTTCGCTACTTTATTACAGCAGAAGTGCAGTCCGAAGAATTGAAACAAAACCTAAAGCAAAAAGTCATACCCATAGAGTTAGTACCAATAACTGGCATACAAGCCTTATTAGGCTACCTCAATAGATTCATAACATCATAGGGTACAGTTTTAGCTCGAAAAATTCCGTATATTTGAAAATAATGGCTTTAGCTTTAAGAAATCATATGTGGAAAAATAAATGGGAAAATAACCATTTCGATTCGCATTCCCCCTCCAAATTGTCTTCTAGCACAACGGGAGCTACGTTTAAAGAGTATTTTTTAAGTAAAGAATTTTTTTTAACACTTGGACTTCTAGTAGGGGGGGGAATTACCCTACTTATGGTCGTTTTTTTCATTATTCTTCCTCTGCTTACGCGCCATGGATCCACTGCAGTGGTGCCTTCTTTATGTATACCAACTGATAAAAAAAAGTATGTGTTTATAGAAGAAGCTATTGAAAAAATTAATGATGCAGGCTTACAAGCAGTAATTAAAGATTGTGTATATGTAGCAGGAATGCCTGCGGGTGTTGTATTAGAACAGGAGCCAGTACCTTACGCAATAGTAAAGCCGGGAAGAAAAGTATTTTTAGTAGTAAGTAAAAAAGTACCCCAGCTTGTCAAACTACCTAATATTTTAAATGTCTCAATTACAGAGGCAAAGCAAAACTTAATCAATTGGGACTTCAAAATTGGCAAACTAATTGAAATACCCTCAGAAGATGACCAAGTAAAGAAAGCTTACTACCAAGGCAAGGCTATTGAGCCTGGCATCTCCCTGCCCAAGGGATCGATTATCGATCTTGAGTACGGTAAAATTATAAATAAAAACGTCCCTTTACCCGATGTTACCAAACTTAGCTTGGACGAAGCCCTTAATAAATTAAGTTCAGTGGGCTTATGTGGAATTGTAGTAAAAACTGAATTTGGTACAAAGTACCCAGCTAATATTGTTCTTAGGCAATACCCTTCCCCGCGTAAATCAAACGATTCGATACAAATAGGAAAGTGCATCGACCTTTGGATAAGTGGAGAACCTCAAAATATACCTGCAGAAGGATTACCTGAAGATGAATAAAGTATTGAATAATGTTGGAAGAATAGGCTTTAGGAAAAATACTTCCTAATTATATAATATTTTTTATTTGACCTGCTTCTCATTTCTGCCTACTTCCAAAAAGCAAGTAAAAGTATCCGATTAAACCAAATATTGTATTAAGTATAAGATTTTCAGTAGTATGGGCTATTATTGCCGTAATTTCACCCAGGCCATTTGAAATACCATAAGCCCAAAAGGTCATTTTTACAGCACTATGAAAAGTACCAATTCCGCCTGGTACAGGAAGCGTCATAGCTATTCCGCTAACTACCGTAACAATAAAAGCAAAATAAAGATTTAAAGTAGGATATTCTGAATATTGAGGAAGGGCAAGAAATACAAAATATATTGCCAAAATATATCCCAACCATATAAGAACTGTAGTTAATACAAAGGCAGTAGGGTTCCTTATTCTTTTGGTGCTTGCTACTGCCTGTAAGAGAGAAATAAGAAAAACATATACTCTATCAAACAATTTAATTTTTCTCAGGGAGTCTCTATATCTATAAATACCATAGGCTAAAAAGATCGTAAACACTACCAACGCTAAAAAGAAGAATATAAAATTTTGATAACTGATATAATCAATGCTTTGAATATTAAGCAATATAATATTCCTAATATTATTCAACTCTAATATTAATAGCAAAAAAATAAGAAGTAGGAGGGAAATTAAATCGATAGCACGCTCAACAAGTACTGTACCAGCACTAATAGCCAAAGGGATATTATTAGACTTAAGCAAAATAGAGCAGCGAGTGACTTCTCCTAAACGCGGAAAAGCATTATTGACCATATAGCCCACCATCACCGCCCAAAAAGCATGGGTAGTTGAAAGATTAAATGCTCCGGTAGCTTCAAATAACATTTTCCATCGATAGCCCCGAAGCCAATGGCTCCCCAGCGCAGCTATCGAGCCTGCAAGAATCCATTCATAATGCACATTTGCAAGTTGGTCAGCAAGAGTATCTAAAGAAATGTCTCTTAAAGCAAAATACAACAGCACCCCTCCTAATAAGATACCTATACCATATCGAAAAATAGAGCGAAAATAGTTAGGTACCTCACTTTTCATTCACTCAAACGGTTTTCTTCGTTAGGAAAAATAATTATAGGCTGATAGTTTTTCGCCTCTTCGGGAGTCATAAGTGCATAAGCAATAATAATTAAAGTATCGCCTAAAGCAGCCATTCTAGCAGCCGGACCGTTGAGCCCTACTATGCCACTATTGCGCTTACCTACAATAGCATAAGTTTCAAATCGAGTACCTGTATTTAAATTCAAAACCTGAACCTTCTCATTAGGAAGTATAGAAGCAGCCTCCAGCAGTGCCTCATCTATGCAAATGCTTCCTACGTAGTCTAACTCCAAAGAATTTAACTTTACTCTGTGAATCTTAGATTTCATTATTTCCAACAGCATACCCTGTAGCTTATTTAATACTTAACCAATCTTAAATTTTAATATATTTTATCAAAAAAATTACCAATTATTTATCTTACTTTCTGTTTTTGATTTTATATTTCTTTTCAACTGCTGCGAAAAAAGAAAATAAGTTTTCATCTTTTCATAAAAGACAATAGTTTGCTCCAAGGAAGTAGGGGAAAGTACAACATCCGAGTTTTCTGTAGGTATAGGCGAAGAAAAACCTACTATTCCTGTAGTTTGCACAGAAGTAGAGTAGGGTAAACTAGTAGGGTTCTTTTTCCTTCTGCGAAGCAGAAGCTCGTAATTAAAGCGAGCAATATTATTCTGAGGATTTTCTAATAGAGCCTTTCGAAAGTAAGAAAGGGCCACTTCTTCATTTTTTCTTATCGCTTCTATATATCCCC
This sequence comes from Bacteroidia bacterium, assembly GCA_025057395.1. Lineage (GTDB taxonomy): Bacteria > Bacteroidota > Bacteroidia > J057 > JANWXU01 > JANWXU01. The sequence continues at coordinate 9,754 of JANWXU010000046.1, forward strand.
AATTAGTATGAACAATAGATTTATAAACGGAGGGCAGTCGATTAATAATATTTTTGTATATTTCCTGGGCCTTATCTAGAGAATCTTGCAGCAAATAAGATTGTGCAATATTGAATAAAATTTGATTTTCACTTTCTGGAAATTTAGAAAGTAGTTTTTGATATTTAAGCAAGCTATCCTGCGCCTTAAACGAAATAAGAAGATAAAAACAAGCGCCGCCAACTAGATACAATAAAATTCTATTAAACACAAAAAAAATACTTTAAACTCGAGGTTTACAAAAAAAAGATAAAAACCAACTTAGAATTGCTAGTAAAATCACATTTTGTACAATCTGCTGCTGAATAGTAGAACTACTTTTTTTCTCCTGGCAAGAAAATTCCAGTGAATAAATTTTTGATAATATAGAAGTATAATCCTGATAAGTATAAAAAGTAGATTCGGTAGTCAAAGATTGCAAAAAACTTTTGTCCATTTTGGAAATGATTGGCTGATGATCATAGCTACTGCTTTCAGGATTCTTAAGATAGTTACCCTTATCATCAATTGGAATAGGAGCCCCCTTTTCTGTGCCCACGCTAATGCAAAAAATCGTGTAATTTTTTTTCTTAAGTTTACTTATAATTGATAGGAAATATTCCTTATTATTTTCACCGTCAGTTAAAATAATAATAATTCTAGCAGCGTTAATCTTTTCAAAATCAAAACTTTCTTCGGCTTTAGCTAGTGCCTTTCGAAAACTAGCACCCGCTAAGTTAAAATTCTGAATATTTATAAGCGATAAAATATTTTGAAACAATTCTAGATCATTAGTTAGTGGACAATATACCTCGGCAAAATTACTAAAAGGGATAATACCTAAATGACTTCCCCGAAGCAGTTTTGCAAGCTGCGCAATAATTTCCTTAGCTTTTTCAAATCGGGTCGGTAAAACATCTTTGGCACGCATACTAGCTGAAGCATCCAGTAAGAAATAAACATACTGGGTACACTTAGGAGGCTTGGAAGATAAAACATCATAAAATTCAAAGACAATAACCGTAATACCTATAGCGAAAACTGCTATGCTCCTTAAAAACCACCGCAGCTTAAGAATAATCGGATTACGCTTGTTACCAAGTAATGGAAAAGTACTCCAAATTTTTTGCACTTGGCGGTAATTAATAATCATTGCAGCAAACGCAAGCATCAAAACTACAATGATTATCTTTTGCATGGAGGCTCTTACTAAAAGCTATATTACTATATGCTGTGAAAGGGCTTTATATCGCACTTAATTTTATCACCATTAAAATTACTAAATCTTAGTTTCAAAGAGTCTATAAATTGATCGTGTTCCTGGGCATATTGCTCTAACCTTCTTTGGTAGCTAATCATTTTATTTTCGTACTTTTTTAGCTTTGCTTGAAATTCACTTAATAAGCGTTCTCCCTCCTGAAGTTCATATTCTCCATTTTGAAGATTCTTTAAATATTCATTAAACAGCTCTTTTTCTTTTCTTGCACCCTCATATGTTTTGTTAATGGCTAAGTGTAAATTATTAATCTTTTCAGCTTTACGATAGTAAATTTGCTGAACATCCCCTAATGTATCAAAAGCAGTTAACGAATACCCTTTAAGTTTTTTAATTTCTTTTTTTATTTGAGGGCAAATTACTTGTGCCTTTACTAGACAACTAATCATTTTTTGCATTCCATCGTGACAATAATTCCAACGCGCCTCCAAAAGGTGAGCTTGATTATACAAACTTTGATAAGGCTCCGAACAAAAAAGAGAAAAAAAGCATAATAAAAAAAATACATAATACCTATCCCTACCACCACTAAGTATAACTAAACACTTGCCCATACCTAGAAAGTACATTTTGCCAGTCTATATAATTCCATATAACTGTTATATATTTATTGCGCTGATCCAAAAAGTGAGAATAGTAAGAGTGCTCCCAGAGGTCTATTCCTAAAACAGGAATGCCTTGTTCTGGCACAAAAGGCATAAGAGGATTATCTTCATCGTGCGTACAAGTAATAATTAAATTTCCAGTACTTTGTTTTACTAGCCAAATCCACCCTGAGCCTACCCAATTATGAGCTCGCTCAAAAAACTGCTGTTCGAATAAATCCCAACTTCCAAAATGTAGTGAAATGATATCTCTCCATCTGGATGGAACAGGATTAGAAAAAGGCGTTATTGTATCCCAAAACATACAATGGTTATAATATCCTCCTGCAGCATTCTTTAACACAGCATATTCTGCAATTTTGCCTTCTAGAACCCGACTTTTAAGGATTTGTTCAATGCTTAAGTCTTGCAGCCCTAAATGTTCTAATACTTCATTCAGTTGCCGAGCATAATTTTTGTGAATTTGATAATAATGCACTTCTAGGCTTAAGAAGTCCAGAAAGGGTTCAAAGTTAACAAGACCGTATTTCAAAGGAGGTAATTGGTAAGGAAAGTGCTCTGCCCCACAAAAAGAAGGCCGCTGAGCTTCTAAATTTGCAAGAGGAAATAAAGAAAATGCGCCCGCACTTAAAAGTAGGTTTTGAATAAATTTTCTTCTATGCATAGCCTCGAAATATTCTACGTAAGAATCGAAATATTAAGAAATAGAAAAATATTTACTTAAAGCTATAAGCATTTGCTGTAAAGATTGGTGAATACGCAGCTGTAAAGGAACAGAAATTGGCAGAAATAGGAAAATACCTTCTAATTGCTCCTTTAAGACAACGCGAGTTAGTTTAGGTTCTAGGGGGTAAAGCACTACCAAAAATAAGCCGTCTAGTAAGCCAGGCAAAAGAAACTTCCCCCCCCACGAAAAAGAATAGGGCGGACTTATAGCTATTACCTGGGGCGCAATATAAAAAGGCACCACAAAAGGATAGCCTATCTGTACCCATAAAGTTTCGTTAACTGCAAATTTTCCCGTTACTTTTCTAATATATGGGTTCCACTGAGGATATTTCTCGAAGTCCGTTAGTACTTCCCATACCTTCTCAATAGGCTGCGGTAGTTCTATGCTTTCCTGAACCTCCAAGTAATTTTTATTCATCCTATAAACCCAAAAAGTAATTGACCTGCTCCGTTCAACCCTTGCGAACAGTAAGCTTTAATTCATTCTCTAATTTAGAGAGAATTTTTATCATTATTTTTTCAATTTCGTCTTCAGATAAAGTTTTTTGCCTATCTAAAAGTGTTACGGCAACAGCATAACTTTCTAATCCCTCATTAGTTTGGTAAACATCAAATAACTCAATATTATAAATAAGTTTAGGGCTAACACTTCGTATAGCCTTTTCAATTTCTTGGTAAGTTACGGGTGAGGTTAATAACAGGCTTATATCGCGGCGTACGCTAGGAAATCTAGGAATTTCTTGATACTGAATTCTAGGAGCTGCTAATGCTAGCTGAGTAATTTTTTGCCACTCCCAAACTGCAAAAAATATCTCAATTCCCAACTCTCTGCATAATTCAGCCTTAGCAGCACCTAATTTTCCCACTTTTTGATTTTGCACTTCTACCCATAAGCCCCATTCAAGCTCTGAATCCTTTTCTAGCGGAGAAAAAGTATAAGCAATTCCCCAAAAAAATAAAAGTTTTTCTATTTCTTTTTTTAAGTCTTTGAATTGAAACTTTTCGGGTTTGAATTCCGGGTTTAAAGGGTAACGACTACCTGCTAACCATAGAGCCAATTGCTCTTTTTCACTCAACATTTCATTTTCTTTCCAATAAATCTTACCTAATTCAAAAAAAGCAAAAGAAGTTTGCTGTCTATTAAAGTTATTAATTATTATTTCTATACCTGAGGGTAGCAGGCTTGTTCTTAGAACAGCGGTTTCTTCGCTCAAAGGATTTAACACTTGAATACTTTGGGGAGTTACTGCCGCAGCGGGCATCAATGAATTAGTCCGAATTTCATAAAATCCTTGGGCAGCTAAAAAATCAGCAGTTTTTTCCTGCCATTCCCAGATTCTATCTTCTCCTTGCAAAACCTGAAAAGGAGCAAAAAACTTTTCTCTTATCGGAACAGCATTATACCCATAGATACGAAGAATTTCTTCAAAAATATCTTGCTCTCTTTTCACATCTGTTCGGTAGGTAGGTACTTCTAATATCCACTGGTTTCCTTTTTTTTCTAATACTTGAATTTCTAAACTTTGCAAAATAGTTTCAATTTCTTCTGACGCTAATTCCATTCCACTCAAGCGCCAAAAATGATCTAAATGGAATTCCACTCTATAGGGCGAAAAAGACTGCACTTGAATATCTTTGTAACCTACTACTTCTCCGCCACAATATTGTTGAAGCAAATATAATATTCGCTCTAGGGCATAAATTACCAGATTGGGGTCCGCCCCCTTTGCAAAACGCATAGCACTTTCCGAAAAAATACCTAGGCGCTTACTTGTTCGGCGAATGCTAATAGGATCAAAATAAGCAGATTCAATGAGAATATTTTTTGTAATGCCAGTAACGCTGCTATTAGAGCCGCCAATTACGCCAGCAATGCAAACAGGCCCTCTACCATCGCAAATTAATAAGTCGCCTGGAAGGAGTTTATAATTTTTTCCATCAAGTGCAAAAAATTCTCTTTCCTCCCAATTTGCTTGCACCCAAATTTGATTTTGAACAAGCTTATCCTTATCAAAAACATGGAGGGGTTGCCCCAGCTCAAACATTACATAATTAGCAAAATCCACTACATTGTTAATAGGCTTTTGACCAATAGCTAGTAACTGATTTTTCAGCCAAACTGGACTTTCTGTTATGGTAATATTATTAATACTTAGCGCTGCATAACGCTTACACCGAGTGGTATCTGAAACAGTAATACTAATGTCCAATTCATTTAAGCTAAAAGGTGCTAAAGACTGAGAAGGAGGTAGTTCTATTGGAATCCGAAAAGCACTTGCTATTTCTCTGGCCACCCCAATATGAGAAAAAGCATCACTTCGATTAGGCGTTAAACCCACATGAATAATTGTATCTGAATAAGGCTTAAAATACTCTGCGGCAGGAGTGCCCGGAACCAAAGAAGTTTCTAATACTAAAATTCCTTCATGATCATTTCCTAAACCCAATTCGTCTTCGGCACATATCATTCCTTCAGAATCGACCCCACGAATTTTAGATTTTTTAAGAGTAACAGGACTATCTGTAGTAGGGTATATTGTAGTACCTATTAGAGCTACTGCTACCTTTTGTCCTTCTGCCACATTATTAGCCCCGCAAACAATATTTAACACTTCCTTGCCAACGTCTACTTTACAAACTTTTAGTCTATCAGCATTCGGATGCTTTTCTATTTTTTGTATCTGCCCAATTACTACGCCATCTAGAGAACCTTTAATAGATTCATACTTTTCTATTTTCTCTACTTCTAAACCCTGAAGCGTCAATTTTTCACATATACTTTCTAGGGGTGGAACTTGAGGTAAATAATTTTTTAAAAAATTATAGGAAATTAACATTCCGTTTTTTTAATTTAGGCTGAGTCTTTGAGTTAAGTTGAACTAAATTAACTTTTAGAAAGTTTAGAAGATATTGATTAGAAGATTCAAATATAGCAAAATTCAACTAACCGAGTATGTATCCACTGCAATTAATAGCACCTATGAAAGCCGAGCTCACAGATATTGGCTTTCAAGAATTGAAAACACCCGAAGAGGTAGACCAAGCACTAAGCTCCCAAAAGGGTACGTTGCTTTTAGTAATTAATTCGGTGTGCGGATGTGCTGCAGGAGCGGCACGTCCTGGCGTAAAGCTTGCTTTACAACATAAAAATAGGCCCAACTTTTTATTCACTGTTTTTGCCGGTGTTGATAAAGAAGCTACCCAACGAGCAAGGCAGTACTTACTTCCTTATCCGCCGTCTTCTCCCTCGATAGCCCTATTTAAAGATGGCAACCTTGTACATTTTCTTGAAAGACACCATATAGAAGGAAAATCAGCTTCTATGATTGCACAAAATCTTATGCTTGCCTTTGATCAGTATTGTAACCTAGAAAAAGTAGAAGTTTGATTAAAAAATTAATTCATTATTGTATTAATTTCGAAATGGGGGGTTGTGTTTAGCGCAACCCTCTATTTTTTGATAGTAATAGTATGAGCTCCACAATCGGTATTGTAAGTATAGCCCTAATTAGCGCCTTAGTCTCTCTATTTTTGCCCTGGTATGCCATTGCCTTAGTAGCAATGATAATAGGTGGCTACACAGCAAAATCATACTGGGCAAGCATAGTAATTGGATTTGTAGGATGCGCTATTGCCTGGATACTTCCTGCTTTAATTATTGATTTGAAAAATGAGGGTATACTTTCTAGCAGAATCATTATCTTATTACAACTTAGCTCCGAAAGTTACCTGTACACCATTGCGGCGCTAATCAGTGGCAGCTGTGGAGCCCTTGCTTCGCTTACAGGATTTTCATTTAAGGCACTAGTAATAAGAGAAAAACGAAAAAACGAAAAATCTTTTCCACGCTTTTAGCATAAAGCTCCTTATTAGAGAATGGCTCTTAATAAGGAGCTTAAAGCTTTTACTTCTTCTTTTTACTCAAGAAGTTTAATACTTTAGAAGCAAAATCATCATTAATTCCTAAGGCTCCTTTGATAGCGTTGTAGGTCCAAACTAGCTTTTTATCTAAATAAATAAGCACAGCTTTAAACCCTTCTCCGGGACGTGCACGATAATCAGTAGGTTGCTTGTACGGCAATTCTTTTTCAACAGTAAAATAATAAAGAGCTAAAGATTTCCGAGTTTGGTCAGGGGGACAATTGAGTGGGTCGGGGTGCCCGTGATAAGTATCAGTTTCAGTACTAAATATTACACATCGATTGAAAATAGGAGCAATTTTTTGTACACAACGCTTCATATCCCTGCTCCATAGCTCTAGGTAGCCACCATATTCTTCCTTCCAATCCTTATTAAGATAGATTAAAATGTTAGCCCTTCTACGCCAATTTCTGTGGTGCGGATGGACAGTAAAATCAGCATGTAAATTCAAAAATCCACCCCTAGCTGTTTGGTGCAATCCTCCTCCCTCCATGGTAGGATCTTCAATCAAATTAGGAATACCTGTTAAATTAGAAACCCATTCCAAGAACCTGGGAGAATTTAATTCTCTTATAACTTGTTGCACAAAAGGAGGCAAGAGTTCTATTTTGTTCAAGCCGTGTTTCTTTTCGTTGTAGTGCATATAATGAATCCATCCCTTATCCTCAATAGGAGGAAAGACTGCCAACAACTGCTCTGCCGCTTCCTCCTCTAAAAAATTATCCATTACAATATGTGGATAAGGATTTTCATTCTGGTAACTTTTTTGTAGCTCCGGTAGTAATTTTTCCCAGCGCTCGTAATCAAAAATTTTAATGTTCTCTATAGTTGAAGCTAGCATATTTTTTGTTCAATTATACAATTTTAACAAATATCATATTTTTTTGTAACTCATGAGTAATAAATTTACAAATATTTGTGAAGAAATACTACTACTCAGTTGGAGCAAATTGCCAGCGGGTGCCTTCTGGAGTATCTTTTAATAAAATTTTATTTTGTGCCAGCTTATCCCGAATAGCATCCGACAGGGCATAGTTTTTGTTTTTACGCGCCTCATTTCGAAGTTCTATCAAAATATTCATTACGGCTTCCAGGCGAGGAGTAACATCTTCAATCTCTTGCTTTAAGCCCAAAATATCAAACGTAAAAGTATTCAGTAAAGAGATAAAAGCCTCTAAATCCGAAGCTGTAATTTTTTCCATTCCCTGATCAATTGCATTAATCAAGCGTATCCCCTCAAAAAGCTGGGCAATCACCATAGCAGAATTAAAATCATCATTCATAGCAGCATACAGGCTTGCTTTGTAGGCGTTTAGATCAAAAGTAGTAATAGGACTGGTTTTTAGCTCCTTAGCAAGCCTTAGTCCATTAAGCAGTCGTTGAAGTCCTTTTTCAGCAGCTGTTAGGGCATCATTAGAAAAATCTAAAGTAGAACGATAATGAGACTGCAAAATAAAAAAGCGAATTGTCATAGGACTGTAGCTACGAAGCAGCAGGGGGTGATTACCACTAAAAAACTGCTCCAAAGTAATAAAGTTTCCTAGTGATTTACCCATTTTTTGCCCATTGATAGTAACCAAATTATTATGCATCCAATATTTAGCTTCATTTCTAGGAGGATGAGGATGCAAACAAGCATTAGTTTGAGCAATCTCAGCCTCGTGATGGGGAAACTTCAAATCCATGCCCCCTCCATGAATATCTGTACACTCCCCTAAATACTTGATACTCATAGCTGAACATTCAATATGCCACCCTGGAAACCCTTCTCCCCAAGGGGATTGCCAACGCATAATATGCTCTGGCGAAGCTTTTTTCCATAAAGCAAAATCAAAAGGATTTTTCTTTTCGGTCTGACCCTCTAATTCTCTACTACCACTTAGTAGCTCGTCCAAGTTCTCTCGGCCAGAAAGCTCCCCATACTTATAATACTGTGCATATTTAACAACATCTAAATAAACAGAACCATTAACTACATAAGCGAACCCATTTTCAATAATTTTTTCAATCATCCGTATCTGCTCAGGAATGTGGCCTGTAGCTCGAGGCTCAATACTAGGACGTAAAACATTAAGCATTTGCATTACTTCATGGTACCGATCTGTATAATATTGAGCTACTTCCATAGGTTCTAGCTGCTCGAGCTTGGCTTTTTTGGCTATTTTATCTTCTCCCTCGTCTGCATCATTTTCTAAATGCCCTACGTCTGTGATATTCCTAACATAACGAACCTTGTAGCCTAAATGGCGTAGATAACGATAAACTACATCAAAAGTAATAGCAGGACGCGCATGCCCTAAGTGAGCGTCTCCATAAACCGTAGGTCCGCATACGTACATTCCAACAAAAGGCGGAGAAATAGGCTCAAAAACTTCTTTTCGCCTTGTTAAAGAATTATATACATGTAATTTTTCCATGGATGATGTATAAACCACCTTTCAAATTTATTGATTTTCAAAAAGCAAAATTTCAATTATGCTACCCTTCTTACAAATCTTACAAAAGAAACTATATTCTAATTAAAAGAACAATCCTTTATCCAAATAAAGGTTTTACCATGTTAAATTCCTAGTACATAAACAAATCCCTATCTTCTAACAATGAAGTATTTAGAGCTTCACTATTTTTTACTATATTTTGACGCGTTTTATGTTATTTTTGGTCTCTAAAGAATTTCTTGAGTTTCGCCTATACCCAAATTGGCAATGAGTTTTCGTAACATCATGTGTTTTTTTGCTTTTTTGTATTTTTTCGCAAGTATTCTTCATGCCCAAGAAAATACTTCTCAACTAGCACAACAATACCAAGCACAATCTTTTATAGATAAGAAAAATGTCCAGGTAGGAGATACAGTAACTGTCTTTATTAGAATACTTATTAACAAAGGGTTTCATGTATATTCTGCAATACCCCCAGCCTTACCTGCTAATAAACCCACTGAATTAATTATTGATCCCGAAACAAAAGGAGTAACTCCTTTAGGAAATCTTCAGGAAAAGGGAAATGCACACAAATATTTTGACGATATCTTTGGTACAGATATTATTGAATACAAAGATTCTGTTACTTTTTTTCAAAAGTTCAAAATAACAGCCCTTCCTGCACAAGTCGTCGGGGCTCTGGGCTTTCAAATATGTAATGAACAGGGTCAGTGCGTATATCAAAAAGTAGAACTCAATTATACAATTTCTGGTAGTCCAAAAGCCCTATCTTCACAAAGTACTTCTTCCCCTTCTAATACTCCCACTTCTTTATCTTCCACCACCCTTGCTGAAAACACAGCCGGGAAACGGTCGTTATTAGAACTCTTTCTTATAGCCTTTGCAGCGGGCTTAATAGCTCTTGTTACCCCGTGCGTTTTTCCTATGATTCCTATGACCATCAGCTTTTTTACTAAGCGTAGCTCGAGCCGATCGGGGGGCGTTCAAGCAGCCCTTACCTATAGTTTTTTTATCATTTTTATATTCGTAGTATTAGGTCTACTGATTACTACCCTTTTTGGGGCTACTGCCTTATATAACCTTTCCGTGGACCCTTATGTAAATCTCGCTTTTTTTGCAATAGTTTTTGCTTTTGGACTTTCCTTTTTAGGAGCTTTCGAAATCACGTTACCTGCCTGGCTTCTCACAGCAGCAGATGCAAAATCGCAACGCGGAGGAATGATTGGTTTATTTTTTATGGCCCTTACTCAAGTGCTAGCTTCTTTTTCTTGTACAGGACCTATAGCTGGCTTTCTACTAGTAGATGCAGCCAGTGGAGGAATTTTAGGTCCTACAGTAGGTATGCTGGGCTTTTCACTAGGATTTGCCATACCTTTCGGGCTATTTGCTGTATTTCCAAGTTTATTGAAAACAATGCCGCGCAGCGGCGGCTGGCTTAATTCTGTGAAAGTAACTCTAGGCTTTTTAGAGATTGCTCTAAGCATGAAGTTTCTAAGCCAAACTGACCTCATTTTACACTGGGGAATATTAGATAGAGAAATTTTTATTGGAATTTGGATAGTACTTTTTACCCTTTTAGGTTTTTATTTCCTAGGGAAAATACAACTACCTCATGATTCTCCTATAGAAAAAATTTCAGTTACTCGTCTCATGCTAGCCATAGCTAGCTTCTCTTTTGTGCTGTACCTACTACCCGGAATGTGGGGAGCCCCCCTGGAAAAACTTTCAGGTTTATTGCCGCCTACTAATAACGAAGTAGGAGTACGCATTGCGCCCTATTACACAAGCAATCTAAATTCTCAGCTTAGTCACAATAGTAGCAACGACTGTAACCCCAACCGAAAATATGCAGAAAAACTTGCGGAGCATGCGCCTGAAGACTATTGCCTTTATTACGACCTAGACGAGGCAATAGCAGTAGCTAAAACTCAAAATAAACCCCTCTTTATCGACTTTACGGGCTATACCTGTGCTAACTGCCGAGAAATGGAGCGAAAGGTGTGGCCTAAGCCTGAAATTAAAAATCTTTTAAAAAATCAATTTATTATGGTATCGTTGTACGTAGATGAGCCTACGCCCCTAGAAAAGCCTGTAATACTGCCTAATGGCAAAAAATTAAGAACAGTAGGTGATAAATGGCAGCATTTACAAATCGAAAAATATAAACAACTAGCCCAGCCCTTTTATGTAATTACTCATCCTGCCGATACTGCTCTCAAACCCTTGGTTCCAGGCAAGGGATACACCCCTGACATCAATGAATACAAAGCTTTCTTGGAGGCAGGACTCCAAAAATTTTCACAGCTTCGTTTATAAACTTTGCTATAACTTAAACTTAGCCCGTTGTAATTATAATTTATGTAATCTCAATGGTTAAAAGGTTTCAGTCAAAAATTCAATCTCTCGGGTAGCAGTATTTCCTAGTTTATCTGTAGAATAGATTTTTATTTGATATTTCCTCCCCTTTTCAAAGCCAAAAATAATTCCGTTATAAATTTGCTCCTTGGAGCCATTAATAGAATACCGAATGTGTTGACCGCCTACCATCCAGTCAGTTGCTGCTAGATAAAGAGAAGCGTAAGCTGGATAAACAGGAATACCTTCTTGCTCACGTAGAGGCTTTATACTAAAGTGATAATAAATTTCAGGCGGGTCGTTATCTACAATAAACTCAAAACGACCTACATTTCGGTTATTGACATTATCGTAGCCGAAGTAGTCAATTACATGTCGGCCTGCTTCGGATAGAGAAAAACTAGTAGTATAAAGAACTTCATCACCTTGTCCATCTATTTTATAAGTAATTTTCTGCAGACCTGACTCGGGGTCTTCCGCTAGCAATTGAATTTTAGTTTGACTATTAATAAAAATAGTGTCCCCTTTTTGGAATTTAGGACCTATATATACATGGTTAAGACTAGGCCCTGTTAAGTCTACGTAAACAGCACTTACATTATGTTTGTATTCATCGTACTTAGCATCCCGAATGCCTGCTCCCTCATTCTGCATATTATCTAAAGCATAATAGCGAATAATGTGCAAACCTGATTTACTAGGAAGATAGAAGGGCTCTGTGTACTGCATAAACTCCCCATTATCGATCGAATAACGTACTTCTTTAATTCCTGCTTTATTATCTACTGCAGTTAGCTTTAACTTAGTACGCCCGGAAAAGTAAACTCTATCGTTAGCAATAAACTTATCACCTAAGACATCTGCAGACATAATAGGAGCAGTTTTATCCAAATAGAATTCAAAAGTTTGTACATTTTCTTTATTTTGTACATTATCTATAGAATACCAGTAAAGTTTGTGCTCCCCGTCATTCAGGTAAGAAAAATTGAGCATCCCTCCAGTGTATAGGCGCTCTGGTTCATCATCAAATTTATAAAAAGTTTTTGCTACCCCCGAGAGGGAGTCCGTAGGGGTAAGGTATATTTTAGTAGAAGTGCTAATAATATATCCTCGGGCAAGGCCTACTACATTGTAATAAGTTTTAGGGGAAGTTATATCAACTATAAAATTACTTTTCTTTACATTCTCTACATTACCCACATTATCTACAGCATAGTAGTTGAAAGAATACTCGCCCTCTTTTTCAATTGGTATCTCATGGAGGTAAGGAGAGAAACTTTGTCCTGCGGTAGCAATATAAATTTGCTCAACGCCAGACATTTCGTCTTTTGCTTGCAGACGGATTTTTAAGCCCTTGCCAAAATAATTCTTTCCATTTCTAGTAAAAAAAGGAGCGTCCAAATGGAAAATTTGAGAGACGGGTGCCATACCATCGGCATAAACTACAAAGTTATCCACATGTCTATGTACTTCATCAATGTGCCTGAGTAAATGTTTTCCATGGCCATCCAAGTAAATTGGCTTGATTGCGTTTTTTTTATCCGGATAGTCTTCGGGCGAAGCCTTAATGGGAAGTAATTCTGGACTATGTGAGAAAAACACATAAAGAGGTAAACTTGCCTGCTGATAGTATCGATTCAGCGAATCTACATAAGACTTTTTAGGATGCTGCAAAGGCGCTTGCGAAAAACAAGGATTTATTACTAGATTGGTGCTTAGGAATAAAGTAAGAATAAAAATTATTATCATAATAAGATAAGGCATGAAATGAAATAAGGATATTAAAATTTTAAACCAATAATGAGCATATCATCTACCTGAGAATATTTTCCCATCCAATTATCAATTGTTTCTTCCAAAGCTTGCAATTGCTCATCAACAGGTAAGTGAGAAATTTTTACGAAAAGCTCACAAAGTCTTTTACGCATAAATTTTTTACCCTCCGGTCCACCAAATTGATCCTGCACGCCATCCGAACCCATATAAATAGCTAAACCTGGCACGATAGGCAAAGTTTGAAGAGTAAAAAGAGGACCTTCTTTAGGTTCTAAGATGCTTCCAATAGCACGCTTATCTCCTTTAATTTCGTTTACTTCGCTGTGAACCACGTAGTATAATGAATTATTGGCCCCTGCAAATTCTATTATTTCTTGCTTCTCGTCTATACTAATAAGCACCATATCCATACCGTCTCGAACTTGAGTTTGTTCGATATGAAGAACATTTTTTATGCTATGGTGCAGGTGCGTAAGCATTAAGTCTGGCCGAGTGATGTGCTGCTGTACTAGCTGATTTAGCATATTATAGCCTATCATACTCATCAAAGCTCCGGGCACTCCATGCCCTGTGCAATCAACAGCCGCAATTAATTTACGACCAGGGCGAGGATCATAGTCGGAAGTCTGTGAAAACCAATAGAAATCTCCACTCACAATATGTAGCGGACGAAAAAAAATGAAAGAGTGAGGAATGTATTTTTTTATATTATCTTTATCTGTTAGCAAAGCAGCTTGTATCCGTTGAGCATAATGAATACTATCTGTAATTTCTATATTTCTTCTGTGAATTTCTTGATAAGCCTTTTCTAGCTCTAACTTTTGCTGCAAAATCTTTTCACCCTGGGTTTTAATCTCAATATTTTGTGCTTGAAGTTGAGAATTGATTTTTTTCTTCTGCCTATAGTTACGGTAAATAGTAAAAGCAAACAGTCCTGCAGCCAAAAATCCTCCCATAAAAATATTGCGCATTAAACTCGCGGCTTGAAGCTCGGCTTGGGCGGCCTCTTGTTTTCTTTGAGCTTCAATTTTCTGAATTTCCTTTTCGCGTTCGATAACTGCAATAATTAGCTCCTGCTTAGTTTTGCTTTCCAGTAGAGCTCTGTTTTTAGCGTCTATGTTGATAATCTGATACTTTTGCTCCTGAATAATCTTGTTTTTAAGTAATAATTCAAGCCCCTGGTTTTTAGCTTGTGCCGCTAAGAGCTCTGCTCTCAATCGAGACTCTTCGGCGAGAGCCTCATATTTTTTTACTTTTTCTTTTTGTACTAATTCGTGAAAGCTTCGATACAAATTAAAATAATGGATAGAACGCTCTGTATTCCCTGCTTTTTCATAAGTTTCAGAAAGCATACCGTAACAAGATTTCATCTGATCAGCGTCGTTTAGCTCTCTTGCCAACACTAAAGCCTCTTCAAGAAACTCGGCTGCCTCAGCGTGCCTTTTGAGGTTATTTAAGACTACAGAAGCATTAATAAGTGCGGAGATAATGCTTACTTTGTCATTCCTCGTCCTTCGATAAGCTAAAACTTTTTGAAAACATTCCAATGATTTTTCATAGTTGCCTAGATCGGCATAAATCATTCCCAAGTTAGAATTAATTCCCGCTGCTCCGTGCAAGTTATTTATGGAAATATTCAAAGCTAGAGAACGTTGAAAAATCTCAATTGCTGGTTCATATTCTTTGTTTTCCCAATGAATAAGCGCAGCCTGATTCAAAAAACGGGTTGCTTCCTTTATATCTCCAGCAAATTCCTTTTGCTTAGCAATTTCCAAACATTCAGAAATAGATAACTTCTGTATTAGCTCCTGCGCACTGATAGTTTGTATTCCCAATAAGAACCACAAGCATATTTGCCCAACAATAAGAGTTGCACACATTCCCATTCATATGAAGTATTCTCTCTTTACAGGTAGAAAGTTCGAAAAAAAAATCACAAATATGAAATATTATATTAAAATTTACGTAAAAATACGTAAAACATAAAAACCGAGCCTATTAGCTAAATTGTAAGGTAGTGGTATCTTTTTGTAATTTATCTACATAATATGGAAAAGCAATACAAAAAGTTGTCTGATTTGAATTAGAATTGCAACTTATAGTAGCATCAAAAGAAAGAAGCATTTGCTTGGTAACATATAAACCTAAACCAACGCCTTGCCCCAAACTTTTGGTAGTATAAAAAGGGTCAAATATCCTGGCTAATTCTTCTTGAGGTATTTCTTTGCCATTATTGCTAAAATAAATTTTTCTGGTATTGTCCTCACTTTCCGTAAAAATATGTAGCTTTCCTTTTCCTTCCATAGCAAAGATAGCATTTTCAATCAGCTGGCGAAAGATAAAAATTAAGTCTTTACTTTCTGTGGGCAGATCAAAATTAAAATCTTCCCACTTTATTTGTAAAAGAATTTTGTCTTCCTTCCAATAGGTAGCAAATGTTTCTAACGCCAATTCAAGAGCTTGGGCAACATTGCACACTTCTACTTTTCCTTTTATGTTTTGCTTTTGTACAAACCAATTAATCAACTGAATAATACTAGAGGTCTGTGAAACGGAAAACAAAATTTTGTGCAGAGCTTCTTTTTGAAAATGAAGTTCAAAAGCTAAATCTATCCACGCTACAAAATACGGATTATTATGATAAGAAATTCCTTTCTGCTCCAAGTCTGCTACCGAACGAAAGCCAATAGAAAGTAATTTTCGAGCAATATGGGCATCGATTTGAAGGGCTTCACGTAGCTGTTTAATAAATTGCTTCTCTTGAGCAGGGGAATAAGGATAAGAAAAAGAATCGTTTTGCTGAACTAAATAGATCAAATATTGCTTCTCCGCTTCGTTGAGTTGGGGGTAAATTAAAACCCATTTCGCTAATAGTTCGCCAATTTTGCTTTCCGCCTGCTGTGCATAGCTACCTATAACGCCTAAAGGAGTATTCAACTCATGCGCAATATTAGCAGCTAAGCTTGCTGCTGCGGCTAACTTTTCTTTTTGAATAATCTCTGCCTGCTGCTGCTTTATTGTAATTAAGGACTGCTCTAGAGCAATATTTTTTTGTTGAATTTCTGAATAGGCTTCTTCTAAAGCTAACTTTTGATTCAATATGTGCTCCCTTTGTTGCAAAATTTCATTGTTTTGAGTTACCAGAAGCCTATTGAGCTTTTTCTTACTAGCATAATTTATATACAATATTACTATTACTATTACTAAGAAAACCGAGCCTAAAATTAAGATATTTCTAGTAAGACTTGCTACTTGCAACTGGGCTTGTGTTTCTTTTACTTTCATTTTTTCTATTTCAGCCTGCTGCCGAAGGACAGCCATAATGAGCTCTTGCTTAGTTTTGGTTTCTAAAAGTGCTCTATTTTGAGCCTCCTTACTAGAAATTTCAGTCCGTTGCTGCTCAATAATTTGGTTTTTAAGTTGTAACTTTAACTCTTGGTTTTGCGCTTGCGCAGCTAGTAGGTCTGCCCGCAGCCTTTCAGCTTCTGCCAATGCACGGTAGTGACTCTCCTTCTCTTTCTGTACAAGTTCGTGAAAGCTACGGTATAATTCAAAATAGTGTAACATTTGCTTATGATTACCTGCCTTTTCATAAGTTTCAGCAAGCATGCCGTAGCAAGACTTCATTTGGCTAATATCATTCATTTCGCGGGCCAAATCTAACGCCTGCTCAAGTAACTCAGCTGCTCTGTTATACTGCTTTAAATTATTGAGTACTACAGAAGTATTTATCAGGGCAGAAATTATACTTACCTTATCTTTACCCTTCCTCCTATATGCTAGCGCTTTTTCAAAACATTCCAGAGATTTGGGGTAATTCCGAATATCCGCATAAAGCATTCCTAAATTGGAGTAAATTCCAGCAATTCCATGCTGGTTATCAATCTTTTCATTTAGCACTAAAGAACGATGAAATATAGCAATTGCCTGATCATGCTCTTTTCTTTCCCAATGAATAGTTGCAGCCATATTTAAAAAACGAGAGGCTTCTTTATAGTCGCCTTCTTCCTCCTTTTTTTGTGCCTGCGCCAAACACTCTTGTATAGTGAAGGGTATTTTATTTACGTTTAGAGTTTCATTTTGAGCATAGAAATAGGTGCAAAAAACAATTTGCAAAAAAATACTCCAGAGCAAAAAGACAAGTTTCATCAGTAATAAAATAACTAGTAGAATACGCTTAAAGAATTTTTAAATCTAATCCTTTTTTCGTATAAAATAAATATCGCCTACTCTGACTAATTTTTCAAGTGCTATTCTAGCAGAATTAAAAAGCCTAGTAAGGAGTTAAATGTTTTTTTTGTAACAATTTTAAAATAAAAAACCCCCTCAAAAGAGGGGGGTAAATTAGAATGTTTTTCTTTGAGGTAGAGGGGATAAAGGAATGGTATTTGCTGTTATTTTACTCTAGAAAGGAGATAATCCAGCCGCACCTTCCGGTACGGCTACCTTGTTACG
>JANWXU010000047.1 GCA_025057395.1 Bacteroidia bacterium
ATACTCAATCTAGTGGCGGTATACCAATTGTGGAATCTAGCAATCCTCCTTTCTTGCTCCCCACGCCAATAATAACTACTACTACTACTTTTTATTTAGAAAGTAGTATAGGAGAGTGTATTAGTAATCGAAGTGCTGTGGTAGTATTTTTTACTCCCATTCCGGGAATTCCAAGTGCTGCGAATTTACGTTTTTGTGGTCAGGGGGTAGCCATTTTTACTGCCCTTATGGGTACTCCTGCCGGAAGTTCTATTCGTCTTTTTACTACAATAGGCGCTACCGCTCCGATTGCTCAAGCACAGACAGCTCCCTATACCCTCTCTGTAGGACTAATTAATCAAACTCAAACTTATTATATTGCTAGTTTTTTGGAAGAATGTAGCAGTCCAAGGGTAGCCGTGGTAGCTACGGTAGATCCCGAACCCGTATTACCCCGTGCAGATAATGTGGTTCTTTGTCGTCCACAAAGGGCTGTATTTACACTCAATTCTAGTGGCAGTTCTAGTGAAAAAGTTTATCTATTTGCTAGTCAGGTGGGAGGAAATGCTATTGATAGCGCCAATCATTTGGTAGGCTTAAGACTTACTACTCCTGTACTTAGCCAAAATACTACTTTTTATTTGCAAAGTAGTACTGCTCCTAATTGTAATAGCAATCAAATTCCGGTAGAGGTTACAGTTTTACCAACTTTTAATATAGCAGCAGAGAATGAGGGGCGAATTTGTGCTAATCCTACTGCTAGTTTTACGCTCAGCGCAACTTCCTATCCTACTGCTATTTATCTTTGGCGAGGACCCAATGGCTTTTCTGCGACAGGGGCAACAGTGCAATTATCAAATGTAAATTCAGCTAGTAGTGGTATTTATCAAGTAAGTATTTCTGCTCTAGGTTGTAATTATGAGCTTAGCTTGCCAGTTACTATTTTGCAAGTGCCTAGCATACAGGCTCGAAGTAATTCTCCTCTTTGCCCAGGTAGTACGTTAATTTTAGAAGCTAGGTCAGATATTATGCCCGTTACTTGGCAGTGGAATGGTCCCAATAACTTTGTGGCCACTAATGCTAATGTTAGCATACTAAATGTGAAAGTAGAGCAGAGTGGTGTTTATTCTGTAGTAGCTAGTAATGGTTTCTGCTCCTCCTTGCCTGCTACAGTGATAGTGGATATTGGAACTCAAAATTTACCTATACAAGTTGGTCCAGCACAAAGTGTATGTCAAGGAAGTACTGTAGTTCTCACTGCAACTTCTCTACCTGGGGTAACTTTTGAATGGAAGGGGCCTAATCATTTTCGAAGTTTAGAGCAAAATCCTGTTCTCTCAAACATTATGCTGAACCAAAGTGGTTTGTATAGTGTAACGGCTTTTTTAGGCAGTTGTACATCTCAAACAGCAACAGTTTTAGTTGAGGTTCAGCCTTTGCCAGTAGTAAGTATTACTTGTCGTAGCCGGTTCGTTTGTGCAGGAGATAGTATCTTTTTAAGAGCTAGTACAATTCCGGGAGCTCGCTATCAGTGGCAAGGGCCTGCTAATTTTAATTCTACTGAGCAAAACCCTATAATTCCCAATGCTCAAACTATTCATCGCGGCCGCTATGTTGTACAAGCTTTTGTAGGCAACTGTGCTTCTCGACCCGAAAGCTTAGTTATTTTTGTGTTAGACTTAGCACCTCCCCAGCTAGAATCGCTTACAGTAGTGCGTTGCGGACCAGGAAATATTACTTTTACTGTTACTTCTACTGAGCCTCAAACTGACATTTTATTTTATGATGAAAATTTTAATTTGCTGGATAGGAAGTCCCAGGCTCCTGCTTTTTTTACTACCTATCTTGGAGCACCTAGTGCCAGATATTATTTTTCTTGTATCAGTCCAGAAGACTGTGAAAGTGAGCGGATACCGGTGCTAGCAAGTTTTATTCAAACACCTGGAACTCCCTTTGCTACTGAGGTAAGTCGCTGTGGCATCGGACCCGTTACCTTTACTGCTCAGATGGGGATACCAGCGGGTCAAATGTTACGCTTATTTTCGCAACCTAGTGGTGGAAATCCTATTGCTGTGGCTATTACGTCTCCCTACTTATTAAATGTTCCTGAAATTACTACTTCTACCGTTTTTTACCTAGAAAGCACTGCAGTGAATGAGTGTGGAAGTTCTCAACGCCAGGCTATATTTGCCAAGCTCAATACCCCTGCACCTATTCCAGTAGCTAGCGGTAATTTAAGCCGTTGCGGCGAAGGATACATTACATTTACTGTTTTAGCGTCTGGAGCTAGTAGTATTCAGCTTTTCACTACAGAAAGCGCTGTTGAACCTGCTGCTGTGGCTGTCAGTTCTCCTTTCGTTTTTACTTCTCCGTGGCTTACTACTACTACTACCTTATATTTAGTGAGTCAAACTTCTGAAGGCTGCCAAAGTCCTAAAACTCCTTTTACTTTGTCGCTTGTATCGGCGGAAGTACCTATAGTGGTAGCTAACGTGCGCCGCTGTCAGGCAGGGGCTGTCACTTTTACTGTGCAAAGCACGGGAGCAAGAGAATTCCGCCTTTATACGGACCCAGTTGGTGGTACACTAATTACAAGAACTCAGACTTCCCCTTATGTTCTTACAGTTCCTTTTGTAAGTCAAACCACAACTTTCTACGTGGAGCAAGTAACCGGCGATAACTGTATTAGTAGCCGTACTCCTGTAGTTGCAGAAATCATCCAAAGTGTGCCTAGTATGCCAAATGCTTTTAATACTGAGCGCTGTGGCATAGGTAGTATACTAATTAGTGTAAATACAGGGCCAGTAAGCGGTACAGAAATTCGGGTGTACGATGCTGCCAATAATAGAATAGCTACTCTTATGCCCCCCTACCAATTTATTACTCCTATTTTGACTCAAACTACTACTTTTTACCTAGAGAGCTATGATGCACAAACAGGTTGTACAAGTGCTCGCAGTGTTGTAGTGGCTCGTATTCATCCAATGCCAACCATCGTAGAAATGCCCCCAGTTTGGCGCTGTGGGGGCGGGCGAGTAACCTTTACGTTTACTACTAATACTCCCGAGGCTACTACTCTATACCTCTATTCGCAACCTACCGGCGGAGTACCTATACAAATAATTCCGCTTCCTAGCGGTATTACCACTTTTACCTTTACTACTGAACCCATGAATAATAGTTTTACTTATTATGCAAGTATCAGTAGCTTAACTTGCGGAGAAGGTTCTCGTACAGCAGCAGAAGCTCATATTGGCTCTCTTTTGCAATTGCAGGTGCAAGTTACTCATGGCACGCCAGGCCGCATTGTTGCTCAGGTAGGTGGTGGTTTCCCACCCTACAGTTATCGCATAGCAAACAGAATTCAAAGCAGTCCTATTTTTGATGATTTATTGCCTGGTACTTACTTATTACGAGTAAATGATTCTCGAAATTGCATTGCTGAGCAGCAAGTTACTATTTATCCGTTGGAATGTAGGGTACCTCAATCTCCGCAGGTACAGCGAGATGCTTCTGGCAGACTTTTTATCAGTTGGTCTGCGGTAGAAGGAGCAACAGGCTACGAATTGCAATATCGCTTACAGGGAAGTGATAACTGGGGGCCAATAATTACTCTTACTGAGCCCAAGTATTTTTTTAGAGACTTGCTTCCGGAAATGATGTATGAAGTTCGGATTCGAACCTTATGTGGAAACTTATTTTCTGAATATGTTCCCCTTAATTTTCCTACTCCTATTTGTAATGCTGTAAACTTCATTTGGTTTACAGACGTAACAGAAAATAGTGCCGTGGTGAATTGGTCTTTGATGGAAGGGGCAACAGCCTATGAATTTACTTGGCGCAAACAAGGAACTCAGGAATGGCAGCCCACAGAATTACTCACAGGCGATAGACGTTTACTTTCTGGTCTGGAGCGCGGTACTACCTATGATGTGCGGGTAAGGACTATTTGTTTTGGAGGTTCAGTGATAGCAGACTATGTGTATCAAACTTTTACTACAATAAAGTGCGATCCTGTTATCAATCTTAGAGCTGAAGAAATTACTTCAGGAAGTGCTGTTTTGCGCTGGGAAAGAGTTATTGATGCAGTTAACTATCAAGTACAATATCAAAAAAGTGGAAGTAATACCTGGCAAACTGTAACTACTACTAATACCTATATACTCTTAGATAATTTAGAAGCTGGAAGCACTTATGTAGCTCGGGTGCAAACTATGTGTAGAGAAAACATACAAAGTAGCGGGGCAGCACAAGTTGTTTTTACTACTACTACGCTAACCACAACTTGTAATCCGCCAACTGACATTCGGGTAAACTCGATTACTTCTGAGTCTGTAACTCTATCTTGGGTACCCGTTGCAGGAGCTACAGGTTATATGTTACGTTATAAAAGAATAAACGAACCTAACTGGACTTCGGTTAATGCTAATACCCCCTTTTGGCTCACTGGTTTAATGCCGGGCCAGACTTATGAATTTATGTTGCGCAGTATATGTGGAGCTACTCCCTCCGATTTTAGTTCTAGGCAGGTATTTACTACTCTTAATCCTAAAAATTTTGATAGTTTTATTCATTCATTTGAAATTTATCCTAATCCTACAAGTGGGTTACTCCAAGTTTATTTTGTAAGTGAGGTAGAAGAAACCTTGTATTTAGAGCTGGTAGACCTGCTTGGAAATAGAATTCACAGCTATGTATTAAAAGCTTTGGCTGGTAAAAATTTACAAACATTACACTTGCCAGAGCATTTGGCTAACGGAATTTACTTTTTATTGTTTCAAAGGCTCGATGAAGCTAAAGAGCTACAGCGTTTTAAAATACAGCTAGTGAGGTAATTGATTTAAATAAAGTTCGATATGGCTAATGGCTCATATCGAACTTTATGCTTTATTATAAGGTAAGTATGATTTCATTTATTATTTAATTTTGCACGCTATGCTACGTATAGGCAATATCGAACTTCCTTCTTTTCCTCTGCTTTTAGCGCCTATGGAAGATGTAAGTGATCCGCCCTTTCGAGTAATCTGTAAAAAATTAGGTGCTGATTTGGTATATACAGAATTTGTTTCTTCCGAAGGACTAATTCGAGAGGCAGCTAAAAGCTTAAAAAAACTAGATATTTTTGCGCACGAGCGCCCTGTGGGTGTTCAGCTATTTGGGGAAGATTTAGTGGTGATGCGAGATGCAGTAAAAATTATTGAAAAAGTTCAACCTGATCTTATCGATATTAACTATGGCTGCCCAGTAAAAAAAGTGGTGTGTAAGGGTGCGGGTGCTGCTATCTTAAAGGATCCTCAAAAGATGGAGCGTCTTACTCGAGAGGTAGTACGAGCCACTAGCTTACCAGTTACTGTAAAGACCCGCTTAGGCTGGGATGAAAATTCTATTAATATCATAGAGGTGGCTCTAAGGCTACAAGATGCAGGTATTCAGGCACTTACTATTCATGCGCGTACAAGAGCACAAATGTACAAGGGCAGTGCTAATTGGGAATATATTCATCAAGTAAAGACCCATCCTAGCATCCAAATTCCTATTTTTGGCAACGGTGATGTAGATTCTCCCCAAAAAGCACACTATTTAAGAACTACCTTTGCAGTAGATGGCATGATGATAGGAAGAGGCGCTATTGGTAATCCTTGGATATTTCGAGAAATTAAACACTATTTTGCTACAGGTAATTTATTAGTTCCCCCCTCTACCCAAGAGAGAGTAGCAATTTGCCGGCAGCATTTAGAAGAGTCGATAGCTTGGAAAGGCGAAAAAACTGGAATTTATGAAATGCGTAGGCACTATGCTAATTACTTTAAGGGCTATCCTGATATTAAAGTCTATCGTAACCGCCTGGTACAGGCTAATGAGCTGCTAGAGATATTAGATATTTTAACAGAGATAGAGCAAAAGTACTCTTCTTTTGCTGCAGAGCTTTCTCTCTAGAATTTTAGAATTATAGCACTAATATCTATATTTATTAATTATTAAAAAAAAACAAGCATCCCTAGGGATGCTTGTTTTGTGGAGATGGAGGGACTCGAACCCTCGTCCGGCGAAGATACCATTAGAACCTTCTACATGCTTAGTCAGTTTTGAGATCTCGCCTTGCAACTCGAAACTGACAAAATATTACAAGGCATAGCTTCTGAAATTTTAAGGTAGCTTAGAAGCTTCGCCCCCGAGGTTGCCTACCCATAAAGCTCCATTAAGCAAGGGCAACCACTTAGCTTTTGGAGCTCTCGCTTGCTAATCCTAGATTAGGCTGCGAGTGCGAAAGTGTTGTTGCCATTTAGGCTCGAAGGAACAGATTAAAGAGCTCCTCCTTCACGGCTCTGCATGCTTATGTTCTAACGCTATACGACCCGTCAATTCCATTCATCCCCTCTAATTCTAAGGCAATAATAATTAAATTTATTAATTTTGTCAATACTTGCTTAATAATTTTTTGCTAAAAACTTATCTCAAGAAACGTCGAGGTTTTCGATATCGCATATATCCTGGAAATTTAGCACATCTATCGGGGTCATCTAGAATATAAGATAAGGAGAAAATAGTAAGTCCGTACCAATCTGCTTGGTGTGGAGCGCCCCTTTTCCTTCCTGTAGCATAACCATCTCTCAGGGGGCTACGATCTGCAAACAGGTAAGATTTAATATTATAAGTTTTTAGCTCTTCAGGGTTGGCATAAAAAGTACCCTTTACCGCTCCACTTACATCATCTAAATAATCAGTAAAAGTTTTGCGCAAGCCTATTTCAAAGCGAAGATCCATTCTTGTATTGAGTTTGAAGCGGAATCCTATGCCTATTGGAATGCATACTTGTACTAAATTATAAGGCTTAGGGTACAAGTTATTAGGATCATTGAGGAATTGACCTTCTGTGCCTAAGTTACGGAGCGAAACCCATTCATTAGCGCTGGAAAATAATCCCGGATATTCGATTAACCAAGCAGGATCGGGCTTGGATTTGGGTTCAAAAGCAAAAATACCTACTCCTGAAAAAATATAAGGGGTAAATGGCAAGCGATAGCTATGATGTAGACGAAAGTCAATATCTGCGGCAAAAAATTCGTAAACTAATTGTAGACTTAATTCTGTAATAGAAGATTCAAAATTTAGGTTTCGTATTCTTCGAGTTTGAATGGCATCGTGTTTATCATCAGCTCCTATCCAACATTGAGAAAAATTTAAACGTGCAAACATGTAAGGGTGGAAGTGATAATTTATCATTAAGCCAAAAGCTGGGCGAATAAGAGGTAAAGGATTGCCTACGTTTCTATCTTTAGAAGTTTCAACAATATTCCAAAAATTAAAACCATTTCCGTCTAGATCTCCCTGATAGTGTGAAAAACCCAGAGAAGCAGCAAAACTAAAATAATTAAACGACCGTTGTGCTTTTAGTATAAAAGCATAGACGATAAAAAACAAAAGCAATAAAATAATTTTTCTAGAACTCATATTAGAATTAACAGGCTGCTAATTGAAAAATCAAAAATAAAGAATTTCACTTTAGCCCTGAATTTGAAGTAGGAGGGGTAAAAAAAAGACCTTGCAATTGTCTTGCAAGGTCGAGGCTAAATGAAAATTTTTTAGAAATTAATTTTTTTAATTATCGTATTGTCGCGGTACTAGACGTGCTGCTAGGTACTCACGATTTAAGCGTGCAATATTTGTTAAAGAAATAGATTTTGGACATTCCGCTTCACAAGCCCCTGTGTTACTACAATTACCAAACCCTTCAGCATCCATTTGCTCCACCATTTTAATAACTCGCCGATACCTTTCTGCTTGTCCTTGGGGTAACAAAGCTAAGTGAGTAACCTTAGCACTCACAAACAGCATTGCAGAAGCGTTTTTACAAGCAGCTACACAGGCCCCACAGCCAATGCAGGTAGCTGCTTCAAAAGCTAAGTCTGCAATAGCTTTAGGAATAGGAATGCTATTTGCTTCTACTGCGCTACCCGTATCTACACTAATAAACCCTCCTGCCTGAATAATGCGGTCAAAGGCTGAGCGGTCTACAATTAAATCTTTGATAATAGGAAAGGCTTTGGCGCGCCAGGGCTCAACGTAAATGGTCTCTCCGTCTTTAAAAGAGCGCATATGTACTTGGCAAATAGTAGTGCCTTTTAAAGGTCCATGAGCCCTACCATTAACATATAATCCACAAGATCCACAAATTCCCTCCCTGCAGTCGTGCTCGAACGCAATGGGTTCTTTGCCTTCCCTAATTAAATTTTCGTTTACCACATCTAGCATTTCCAGGAAGGACATTTCTGTATTGATATCTTTGGCAAAATAAGTTTCAAAGCGTCCGCTATCGTTTCTACTTTTTTGACGCCAGACCTTTAGAGTTACTGAGATGGTTGCCATGGGAAATTTGGATTACTTATAGCTTCTTTGGGTAAGTTTAACATTTTCGAATACTAAGTACTCTTTATGCAAGTCCCAAGTGCCATCTTTTTTGTATTCCCAAGCTGCTACATAACAGTATTCATCATCATTTCGAATTGCTTCTCCATCTTCGGTCATATATTCCTCTCTTAGATGGCAACCACAAGACTCATTTCGATGCAGTGCATCTAAAATCATTAATTCGCCCAGTTCTAAGAAATCAGATACTCGATTGGCTTTTTCCAAAGATTGGTTGAGTTCCTCTCCCGTACCTGGTACATTCACTTGGTGCCAGAATTCTTCTCTAATATTTCTGTATTTTTCTAAGGCTTCTTTCAAATCTGTCGCATTGCGAGTAATACCACAATAGTCCCATAAAATTTTGCCTGCCTGGCGATGCAGCTCATCAACTGTTTTTTTACCCTTAATATCCAAAAGCTTTCTTAAGCGATCGGTAGCGCTTTTTTCAGCATCTTTAAAAGCAGGATGGTCTGTATTTCCTTTTTTCGAAAAGTCTACTCTTGCTAGATAATCTCCAATAGTATAAGGAATAATAAAATAACCGTCAGCTAAACCTTGCATGAGAGCACTAGCTCCTAGGCGATTAGCACCATGATCTGAGAAATTAGCTTCTCCAAGCGCATATAAGCCTGGAATGGTTGTCATTAAGTTATAGTCTACCCAAAGTCCCCCCATCGTGTAATGTACCGCAGGATAAATACGCATAGGCACCTCGTAGGGGTTTTCATTAGTAATTTTTTCATACATTTCGAATAAGTTGCCGTAACGCTGTTCAATAACGTCTCTTCCTAGGCGACGAATAGCATCTGAGAAGTCAAGATAAACAGCTTGTCCCGTTTCTCCTACCCCCCTACCCTCATCACAAACATATTTTGCATTACGTGAGGCTACGTCTCTAGGAACCAAGTTACCAAACGCTGGATAGCGCCGCTCTAAGTAGTAGTCTCTTTCTTCCTCTGGAATTTGATTAGGTGGTCTTTTATCTCCTTTTTGCTTAGGTACCCAGACTCTTCCATCGTTGCGAAGACTTTCGCTCATTAAGGTTAGCTTCGATTGATAGTCACCAGTTTGTGGAATACAAGTAGGGTGAACTTGTACGAAGCAAGGATTACCAAAGAATGCTCCCCTTTTATGAGCACGCCAAATGGCAGTACAATTCGAGTTTTTAGCGTTCGTAGAAAGATAATATACGTTACCATAGCCTCCTGTGCAAAGGAGAACAGCATGGCCAAAATGAGACTCTATTTTACCCGTTACAAGATTACGTACTACTATGCCCTTACAAACACCATCAATCACTACAATATCTAGTAGTTCAGTTCTAGGAAAAAGTTTGGCTGTACCTGCTCCTACTTGGCGGGAGAGGGCACTATAGGCGCCTAGAAGCAATTGCTGTCCTGTTTGTCCCCGCGCATAAAATGTGCGCATCACTTGCGTACCTCCGAAAGATCGGGTAGCTAAAAGTCCTCCATATTCTCTTGCAAAAGGCACTCCTTGGGCTACACATTGGTCAATGATATTAACGCTTACTTCTGCTAGTCTATATACATTAGCTTCACGCGCTCTAAAATCACCTCCTTTTATAGTATCATAAAAAAGACGCTCTACGCTATCACCATCATTTCTGTAATTTTTAGCAGCGTTAATTCCGCCTTGCGCAGCAATACTGTGGGCACGTCTAGGACTATCGTGATAAGTAAAAACTTTTACGTTATAGCCTAATTCCGCTAAAGAAGCAGCTGCTGAAGAACCTGCCAGACCTGTTCCTACTACTAGGATTTCGAGCTTTCGTTTATTGTGGGGTGCTACTAGTTTTAAGTTAGCTTTATGGTTCTTCCACTTATCAGCAAGATTGCCCTCTGGAATTTTTGAATCTAGAGTAAACATACTTTTTAATATAAAAGAACAAACTAAAATATAGAAAATTTAAGTAAAAATTAGAAAATATAACGGTATAGCAGTAAAACCGGCGCATATTACTATTGAAAATAGCATTCCTATGCTTTTTATCCGCTTCCCTAAGTTAGTATTTATCTGTAAACCTGAAGACTGAAGTGCACTCTGGAAGCCATGGTTTAAATGGAATGCTAAAAAAACCATAGCTATTATATAAACTATCGAGTAGATAGGTTCTTTAAAGGTGCGTACTACTGTTTCATACATTGTCTCTTTAGCCCCTAAGCCCAAAAATCGATGTTGAAAGAAAAAGTTCCAAAGATGCAAAAGTAAAAAGAACAATACTGTTATACCCGACCAAACCATAAAGCGAGAGTAAAAAGTACTATTTTCTGTTGCTTTATTTACCTGGTAGCGTATAGGCCGTGCCCTGCGATTTTCCAGTGCTAAGCGAATGCCCATAACAATATGGAAAAGAAAGCCCACTGCTAGAATCAACTCCAAAATTCGAATTAGAGGACTCGTTTCCATGAAACGAGCGTAAGCATTAAAAGCTTCCCCATTATCTCCTTTAAGTAAAAGTAAATTACCGCTCAGATGAACAATTAAAAAGGTAATTAAAAATATCCCTGTTAGGGCCATTACTAACTTTTTGCCGATTGACGTACTAAATACGGCTGTTTTAGCAATTGTACTCATAGTTTTTTAATAATTTTAATAAATAATTCTTGTGTTTGATAAGTTTTAAAATTTTAGTTAGAAGGTTAGAAATTGCTTTTTATACTGCATTTTGATATATATTCTATTACGTTAGAGTGATAGAAAAAAATTCCTTAAAAAATAGTAGATAATCAAAATCTAAAAGATTGAAATTCGAGGGCAAAAGTTGGTTGTCAATCTACCACGGTGTACTTAATCATATTTGTTCTTTTACGAGCTTGCAAGGGCATGCTTGCCATGTTAACAATTGTGTCTCCGGTTTTTATCCAACCCTTTTGCTTTAGAATATCTACTACATCGCGAATAGTACTATCCGTGCTTTCAAAACTATCGTAATACAAAGCTCGTACTCCCCAAACTAAATTTAGCGTGCTCAGAAGGGTTACATTATCTGTAAAAATAAAGATGGGTGCATGAGGGCGGCATTTTGAAAGTTGGTAAGCTGTGTAGCCTGAGCGCGTCATGCCTACAATAGCTTTTGCTTTAATAAGGTTTGCAAAATGACAAGCAGTTACACACGTAGAATCAGATAAGAAAGTAGGAGAATTTTCATCGACGTATAAATTACGATTATAAATGCTTTTTTCTTGCTCTGCATTAGTAATAATTCGCTGCATTACTTTTACGCTTTCTATTGGGTACTTTCCTATGGAAGTTTCACCACTTAGCATGAGGGCATCTGCTCCATCAAGTACAGCATTAGCCACATCGGTACTCTCAGCACGAGTGGGACGACTTTTTTCAATCATTGAATCTAACATTTGAGTAGCCACAATCACAGGTTTGCCTGCAAGATTACACTTATGTATGATTCTTTTTTGCCAAAAAGGTACCTCCTCATAAGGAATTTCTACTCCCAAATCTCCACGTGCTATCATTACTGCATCTGTAGCAGCTATGATTGCATCTATATTAATTAAAGCTTCTGGCTTTTCAATTTTAGCAATTACTAGGGCATGAGAACCCTTTTCTGCTAAAATTCTCTTTAATTCCAATACGTCTTGGGCTTGTCGCACGAAAGACAAGGCAATCCATTCCACTTGATTTTCAATGCCTAAAAGCAAATCTTGATAATCTTTTTCTGTTACACTGGGTAAAGAAATTTTGGTATAAGGTAAATTTACTCCCTTGCGACTACCTATCTCTGTTCCGCTAATTACTTGCACTCGAACATTATCCATCCCATCAGTTGCTAATACCCGAAGTTCTACTTTTCCATCTTCTACCAATATCAAATCGTCGGGCTTAACGTCTCTTGCTAAAGTTTCATACTGAACAGGAATTTTATTTTCTGCCAGTTCGTTTATCGTACAGCAAAGTTGGAGTACATCTCCGGGATGTATTTTGATGGGTCTTTCTAGATTGCCAATTCTTATTTTAGGACCCTGGAGATCTAGAAGAACAGGAATGTATAAATTATTTTCGCTATTAATCGTTCGAATCAAAGTAATAAGCTTTTTCATTTCCTCATGGGTACTATGAGAAGCATTAATCCTAAAAACATTTACTCCTGCTTGTACCATGGCAATAATTTCTTCTTTACTAGAACAAGCAGGACCCAGAGTAGCAATAATTTTTGTTCGATTCCAAGTGGTAGAAATCATACTTTTGCTGAAGCTAAAGACAAAGTAATTTACAAAAAGAAACTTTTTCTACAACTTCATATTCTAGAGATCAGAAAATTTTGGCTAAAAGTTTGTAAATCTTTTACTTTAGCCTCGGAACTAACTTTTTCGTAAAGCAACTCTCATTTACTTTTGAAAATATCTTTTCAGTTAATATATTTATATAATTTTCTAACAGAGCGTTAAACTATGGTTAAGTCTTATGCGGGAATTATCACAGCTCCTAAAATTCCCAACGACGTAGTGTGGCTAAATACGCAGCAAAGTATTGATATTCATGAACTAAAGGGGAAGACAATTATCTTAGCCTTTTGGAATTGGGAATGCATAGAAGGGTATGCGGCATTTATTGCTTTAGCTAAGCTACAAAAAGAGTTCCCAAACACACTAGTTATTCACGTTCATTCTCCTCATTTTGAGGCCCACAAAGATCTTTCCTTTATTCAGGAGCATATTGTTCGATATGAGATTAGCGAGCCAGTTATTGTAGATAATAAGTTTCATTTATGTCAAGCTTATGGTATCCAGGGCTGGCCTTCTGTAGCAATTATTGACCCTTTAGGAAAAATAGCAGGTACTTTTTGGGGAGAAGATATGTATGAAAATTTGAAACCCGTCCTCGCAGGTCTTTCTTATGAATTTTCTTTGTTTGGTATTATCAATTTTAAGCCTCTTTCTTTTTCTACTATTTTGCTCTCTCGAGATAAGGAGCGACTATCTTTTCCCACTAAAATTATTTTTGCTCCCGAGCGCAATAGTTTTTTTATCAGTGATACTAGTAATCATAGAATTATAGAGTGTAGCAGAGAAGGTAAGGTGTTACAGGTTATAGGAAATGGAAAAAAGGGAAATAAAGATGGAACTTTTGAAGAAGCTACTTTTTTTGCTCCCCAAGGCCTAGCTTGGGATAGTGCAAGAAATATGTTATATGTAGCTGATACTCTTAACCACCTTATTCGAAAAGTTGATTTTTCTACGGGAAATGTGAGTACTATTGCAGGTAGCTTGTACCATAGGTATATTCCTATAAAAAAAGGAAAGGCTAACGAAATGGCCCTGCATACTCCATTAGATATTTTTTTACAAGGAGATAATTTGTATATTGCTATGGGGGGGCTGCATCAAATTTGGGTATTGAATCTTAACTCTAATGATATGTACCTCCACTGCGGCAGTGGATTTCAACAACTAATTGATGGTCATTCGCTAAAAGCAGCCTTAGCCTTGCCTAATAGCATTTTTATTTATAACAATATTCTATTTTTTACCGAGGGTGAAAATAGTAGTCTACGTTACCTTGAAAATGATCAGGTAAAAACTTTTATTGGAAAAGGACTTTTTGAATATGGAGATAGAGAGGGGCCTGTAGAAACAGCTGCTTTGCAATACCCTCAAGCATTAGCTATTCATGAAAATAAAGTATTTATTGCTGATAGTTATAATCATAAAATCAAGGTTTTAGATTTAGAGCAACGAATAGTTTATACACTTGTGGGCACTGGTAAAAAGGGAAATAAAAATGCGAGTGGTTTAACTTCCGAAATTGCTGCTCCAGCGGGTTTAGTCTATTGCGATAATGCCCTTTATTTCACGGATACCCACAATTCTTGTGTAAAAAGATATGATTTTACCCAAGATAGGGTGGATACTTTCTTAGAATAAAACTTTAACATTCATTATCTCTTTTAGTGACAAAATAAAAAGTAGCTGATAAATGAAGTTTACCAGCTACTTTTTATTTTTAAGTTATTTCAAATATTAGTGCCTAATTATCATTTTGATAGGTTTAGTCTGCCACTTACCTGAATGTAAGTTTACTAGATAAAAACCTTCGGGTAGTTCTGGCAGCTCTATTAAAAACTCTAGGGTGTTACTTATTTCACTAAAAGAATAACTTTTTATTAACTTTCCTTCTAAGGAGTAAACTCTTAGCTCCAAACCCGAAATTGCAGGCTCATTACAAGGCAGTTGTATAGCAAATTTTCCACCATTAGGGTTAGGGTAAATTACCGGTTCACAAGGGACAAAATCTACTACTTCTTGGCGAGCACTTATAGTTCGAAAGCTTCCTTCGGGACTCCACTCTGAATTATTTGAACTGCAAACACTCCTCACTTGATAAAAATATCGGGTTCCGGGCTGTAGGTTGGTGAGTAAATAAGGCGAAGTTGCAGTTTGAGCAAACCAGGGCCCGTTTTCCATACGATAGCGTAGCTGGTAAGCATTAGCCTGAGGAGCAGTAAACCAAGTGAGCTCAGCCCTAGTATTACTTATATTTCTAACTTGAATACCCTGCGGAGCCGGGCAAGAAGCAACGATTGCACGAGTAGTAAAGGAAACTTGACTAAATTGTCCCTCTACACTATTACACAGAGTTTGAATGCGTACATTGTAGCTTTGACCTGGTAGTAAATCGTTTAATACCACTCGAGACTCATTTACTACGGTCATTTGCCAGTTATCTCTATTAGCTGGAGTGTAGCTAATGCGAAATGCAGAAGCATCGGGTGTGGCTCGCCAATTAAGCTGAACCGAAGTTTCTGAGAGATGAAAAATAGCTATTTCTTCTACAGGGTCACATTTCAGAGTAGTAAAAGCATTGTATACGTAATCTGCTACTACCGAACCATTTAAGCAAAGGGTACGAACTTTTACTTCATAAGTGGCTCCTCGTACTAGATCGGTAAGTAGAAAATGAGTATGAGGTAGAATGTGCTCAGGTTGCCAGAACAGTGCATTTTGAGGGCGATAGCTAAATTCATACCCCGTTGCATTTTCCATTATGGACCAATTTACAACGCCCTCATTTTCCGTAACTCCACTCATCCATATGAAATTTACAGCATTGCAAAGGGGGGTGGTAAAATTAGTTTTTACCCATTCTGAAGGGGTAGTAGAACAAATAGCCCGAACTTGTAATTCATACTCTGTTTCAGGCTGTAAGCCCATGAATACAAAAATAGGTTCTGTAGTAGTAAATACTTGGCTCCACTGTATTTCTCCTACTATTCGGTAGCGCAATTCATAGCGGCTGGCGCCAGGAACGGGCAACCACCTTGCTGCTAGCTTCCCTTCTTCATTGATACTTACTTCTGGAGTACGTGGCGTAGGGCAATTAGCAGGGACCAATGGAATTTCGATACGTAAGGTAGCTACGCAATTTTGCGAATCTAAAATTCGGGCTTGGTAAATACCCGCTCGTAAATTGGTAAATAGGGCATGGGGTTGCGTTAAGTCGCTAAGAATAAAAGTATATGGAGCAAAACCCCCCCTTACTTCAAAACGGCAGCTACCATTTCCACTACCATCATCAGGCGTAATAATAGGAGTTACTTGGAGTAAGTTTACAATCCGAACGGGTACTTGTACCCATTCCCCATGGCAACCTTGATTTTCCGCACGTAAATAAAATGTGGTAGTAGTCTGAATAACAGGAGTAATGAGGCGTAAGTTACCTTGATTGGCAGCGGTTACACTAGCGGTGGAAATAGGTTGCTGAGAGTCCAAAGTTTCATATAAATTTATTACTACTCCTACAGGTTCAGTTGTAGTAAAGGTAATTATTACTCTACCGCCTCCACAACGGCCTACATCTGGTAAAACGGGGGTTTGGGGTTTATAGATTATTCTTGGTTGAATAGGCAAAGGTTCTGAAATACAGCCCGTACTAGTATTTTTACTTCTTAAAGTTAGTTGAAGCTGGTTATCTGCGATCATATCAAAAATCCAAGGGATTTGACTGGAAGAGCCAATTAGGTTTTGGTGAGCATCATAGAGCAAAAGTTGATTACCGGGAGGGCTACCTACTTGTGCTGTTATTGTGATAAACCCTGGTCCGCAGCGAGTAGGAGAAGTAATACTTGGCAATCCCGGTATGGGATAAACTATTGCTGAAGCTAAAATTCGTTCACTTTCACATCCACTTAGGGAGCGAAATGCAAAGTAATACGAAGTGGAACGTTCGAGTTCGGTGGTAATAAAGGTAGCATTACTTTGCTCCGTAGAAGCAACAGGAGACGAGCTGCTTAAGTTTTCATAAATAAAAACTTTCCCTTCTTGAGGATGGGAGATGGTAAAAATAACTCTTCCGCTTCCGCAGATAGGCATGGAGTTTATATTTGGAGGTATTGGTATTTCTATTATTACTTCTATAGGTATCCTTATTCCTTCGCATCGTTGTTCATTTCTAGCCGAAAGCCAAAAGGTAGTAGTTTGTGAAATAGAAGGTAAGGCGAATGAATTTTGGTTACCTGAGATAGTTGCTAAGAGATTTCCATTATTAGGCGCATCCCACAATTGATATTCGAGTATCTGAGAACCGTGGAAACTTAATGTAACAGTGCCTGCACGGCATCGCTTAATAGGTGAAGTAACGCTAGGAGTAGGTGGCAGAGTTAAGTTTATTACCACTGGTATTCTTTGACTTTTGCAAGTAGAGGAGCTATAGCTTTCGAGGTAGAAAGCAGTAGTTTGGGTAAGAAAGGGAGTAGTAAATTCGAATACAGGACCCTGACTAATAGCCAGTGGCTCTTGTGCTTCTAGGGTACTATACAGACGCAGCTCTCTGCCAGCTGGAGTACCCATTTGGGCTGTGAAGGTAGTTACGCCTATGCCGCAACGGTGAATAGTACTTGTAAAAGGAGCTCCTGGTTGGGGTACAATAGTTACAGAGAGTGGTACCGCGTTGCTAATACACCCTTCTGGAGACTCTCCAATTACAGAAAGACGCGTGTTGGTAGTTTCTGCATTATAATAAATATTGTGGGGAGGAACTACAGCTTGCCCTAAACGTGTAGTGCCATCATAAAGAGTAGCTTTATAGCCTGTAGGCAATGTAATAGCAAACATTACAATACCAGGACCGCACTGCTGAATATGAGGATTCTCTACAATAGGACTAACCGCTCTTGTTATAGTTACAGAAATACTCGAAGTAGCTGAGGTGCAGCCATTAGCTACAGCATATACTTGGTAGTTACCTGCGTTATTTTCTTGTATGTTACTTAGGGTAGGGTTAGGCTGGTTACTTTGAAAACCTGCTGGTCCCTGCCAGTGAAAAT
The DNA here is from genome assembly GCA_025057395.1 of Bacteroidia bacterium. Lineage (GTDB taxonomy): Bacteria > Bacteroidota > Bacteroidia > J057 > JANWXU01 > JANWXU01. The sequence continues at coordinate 17,690 of JANWXU010000047.1, forward strand.
TACTATTAGGCTCAGTAACAATGCCTGTAAGTCGAAGTTCACCCCCTAGACATACTGGACTATTACTTGAAGCTAAGAGAAAACTAGGAGTGTTATAAATTGTAACGGTGGTAGTAGCTAGTAAAGGAGGGCAGCCAGCTGCTGTTACTTGCACGGTATATTCTCCTGAGGCTGAAGAATTGACATTGCTTAAAACAGGATTTTGTAAATTGGAGATAAAGCCATTGGGTCCCCTCCAAAGGTAAGATGCCCCCGGTAGAGTAGTAACAGAAAAATTGATAGTAGTAGTGGGGTTAGCACACCGGGCAAAGCTAGCAAAGGCATTGATACTGGGTTGCAGGCTAATAATTACTGTCGAGCGAGGGCTTACACAGTTGCCTTGCGCAGATTCCATGAAAAAGGTAGTATTGGTAGTAACATTCGGTGTAAGGAGCTCATAAGGAAAATTTCTAGCAATAGATATAGGAGCCCCTCCTGTACTTTGAGTAAAAAGGCGTATTTCAGTGCCTGCAGGGTCTCCCATGGTGGCTGTAAAGCGTGCAGAACCCGCCTGGCACAAAACAATAGATAAGGTAGGAGGAGCACCTGGTGTAGGGAATACTGTTATCGTTGCATTCTGGCTGCATTCTCGGCTATCGGTTACAGTGAGGGTATAAGTGGTAGGGGTATTAGGATTTACAATGGGATTATTTACAGTAGGACTACTAAGTCCTTCCGTAGGTTGCCAATGGTAACGAAAAGGACCTGTTCCTCCATTTACAATAGCTGTTATTCTTTGGGAAGGTGTTCCGCATAGGGGTCCTGCTGGAGTAAAACTGATGCTCATAGGAGGTGCTAAGGTAACCGTGAATTGATGACTAACACTACAATTTCCATCATTTACTGTTAGAATGAGAGTAGTAGTGCGGTCGATTGTGGCGGTAGGCCTAGCAATTGTTGGATTATCGATGATAGCAGTAGGGCGCCATTGGTAGAAGTAATTGCCCGTTCCTCCGGTAACCCTGGGATTTAGCTGTAGTTGGGTAGTCTGACACAAAGTGGTATCTCTACCAGCCTGTACAGATAAATTTCCTGAAACTATTCGTACAGTTACAGTACTAGTTCCGCGGCAACCACTTGCGTCGGTTACTTGTACAGTGTAGGTAGTATTGCTAAGGGGTCGAGCAGTAGGAGAAGCAGTATTAGCACCCACTAAGGTAGCAGCAGGAGACCAGTTGTAAGTATAGGGCTCACGCCCACCTTGTACTGTAGCATTGAGTTGTATATCGTTTCCACTGCAAACTTGTAAGTCAGGACCGGTACTTACATTTAGGGGAGGAGTTACTTGAATAGTACGAGAAATAGCCGTGCTTCCGTTATTATTTCTCACTCGAAGGGTTATACGATAAGTGCCTGGTCGATTAAAACAGATATTTTGAGGGTCCTTTAAATTTGAAGTATCGGGAGTGGCTCCCTCAAATTTCCACTCCCAGGCGGTAGGTCCCCCAAAGCTATCATCTCTAAAATTTAAACACGTACCCGCGCAGATGGTAGCAGGAGCTGTAAATCTTGCTTGTGGAGGTTCCTGAATTACGGTGCCTGAAATACCAAAAGTGCAATTAGCTCCCGATTCTCCGTCTACTGCTAAAATATATCTTCCGTTGGGTAAATTGCCAGGAGTAGTTGTAAGCACTACTCGACCCGTGCCTGCTGCACAACCATGATAATTGGCCCCGTTACCTCCAATATTATTACAATTCCCGTCGAATCGATATACGGCTAGTTGGATATTCCCCCCACCACCCGTACAGCGTACATTATCAATTACAATTTGTACAGGGCGGGGTGTACTAGAAGTAACTTCAAAAGTATAAAAAATAGAGTTGTCTGTTGAGCTCCAGCCGCAGTCGTCCGGAGGGGTCATATCTCCCCCTCCTGCTAAATAATTACATCCATAGGTAGTTAAAGGAATAGCGTCTTGGCAGCGGTCATTTATCGGCGGATCTGTTATGCGGCTAATACTTAGTTTGGCACCAATAGGACGGTTATTTCTTTCCCATATTCGAATGTAAATTGTTTCTCCGGGCGTTAGGTTTCGGATTACAGTGGTAACAGGGTCAGTAGCAATAGTAATGGGGAAAGTAATTACGCTAGACTCATAACAGCCAATTAGTGAAAGGCTGTTACAATTAATACCCCTATAAATGGCCATATTCATTGCCCATGCCTGTTGACTTATATCTAGCGGATTAGTAAGCACGCGAGAAATACTAAGGCTGAGCTTATTTACATTGCTAGGTACTGTAAATTTTACCCAGCGTACCCTTGTGCTGGTAGTAAAGCCTCCGCAGGTAGGACGAGGTAATTCTGAAGAAGTAGTGGCACCATTGAGGTTAATATCATAAATATCTGCATTACATCCCTCATATTCATTAACTATTACCTCAGTTGCTTCTGCACAATTCATTCCCCCTTGGGAAAAAGAGCAAAATGGAAAAAACATTAATACCAGTAAATACGTAAAAAACTTAAAGTTGTACATAACTTAACTTTACTTGAAATTTTTATAGCGAGTTGAAAATAAATTATGATAGTTTTTTTATTACTTTTTGCTAAGCTAGAGATAAAATTTACCAAAATAGTATTTTTTTGCAATATGTTTTTCTATAAATTTATTACATCTCCTAAGCATGCAAATTTCGGAATTAAACTTCTCAAAGACCTTCAACTACAAAAAAATTACTATTGAAGATATTGCTTATTTTGAACAAGTAGTGGGTAAGGAAAACGTGTTTTGTGATTCTTTCACTATTGCCGAGTACGCGCACGATTGGACCGAGGATTTTTACTTTCCTGCAGAAGTAATACTCAAGCCCAAGAGTACTTGTGCTATAAGTCAAATTTTAAGTTACTGTAATCATCATATTATACCCGTTACTCCTATAGGAGGAAGAACGGGTTTAAGTGGTGGAATGCTTCCGCTCTTTGGAGGGGTAGGGCTTAGTTTGGAAAAGATGAATCGTATTTTGGAAATCGATACCCAAAATTTGCAAGCTACGGTAGAGCCAGGTGTTATTACACAAGTTTTACAGGAGGCTGTTTTAGAACATGGACTGATGTACCCTCCAGATCCTTCCAGTCGTGGCTCTTGCTTTATAGGCGGTAATGTTGCGGAAAATGCAGGTGGAATTCATGCTGTGAAATATGGAATTACAAGGGAATATATTTTGGGTTTAGAAGCTGTTTTACCGAGCGGCGAAATAATTCAAACTGGTGCAAAGGTGCTTAAGAATTCAACTGGTTATAATCTTACCCAGTTGCTCATTGGAAGCGAGGGTACTCTAGCTATTATTACCAAAATTATTGTAAAGCTTTTGCCTGCTCCTAAATATAATATTCTTCTTTCAGTACCCTTTAGTAGTGCACAGGAAGCAATTGCAGCGGTAGGCACAATTTTTCAAGTCGGTATCATTCCTTCAGCAATAGAATTTATTGAAAAGGATGCTATTGATTTTGGACAGGAATATTTAGGTATTTTTACTTATGATACTGAGCATATTGGAGCGCTGCTTCTTATCGAGTTGGATGGCAATTATTTAGAAGAAATTTGGAAAGAAGCTGAAAAATTATTTCAGACTCTAGAAAAATTTACGCTCCAAGAAATTAGAGTAGCAGAGAGTCAAAATCAAAAAGAGGAGCTTTGGAAACTTCGCAGGTGCTTAGGCGAAGCAGTAAGAAGAAATGGTATTTACAAAGAAGTAGATACTGTGGTGCCTAGAGCAAGACTTCCTGAGTTGCTTGCTAAGGTAAAAGGAATATGCAGGACATATGGTTTACAGTCTGTTTGCTATGGACATGCTGGAGACGGAAATTTGCACGTGAATATCATCAAGTCAGGTATAAGTGACGAATATTGGAAAAGAGAAGTACCCAAAGCAGTGCGGGAAATATTTTTGGAAGTAAAAAGGTTAGAAGGAATGCTTTCGGGAGAACATGGAGTAGGTTGTGTACTGCCTCCTTTTTTGGATATTGTTTTTTCACAAGCGGAAATTGCACTCATGCAAGGAATTAAAAAAGTATTTGACCCTAAAGGCATTCTTAACCCTGGCAAAATATTTTAAGAATACTAAACCTAGAATAATCAGCTTAAATTTTATTATGGTGCTCTTTATTTTGCGACTAATAAACTGAAAGTTCTTTTTTATATTATTATTCGGAATGTATTGTAGGGTTGAAATTAGTTAATTTAGATTGATTTACTTGTTGATTTTTTATGAATTTATTAGAGGTACAGGGTGTAACCAAAGCATATGCTAGCAAGGTAGCTGTAGATAATGTTTCTTTCGTTTTGGGTAGAGGGACAGTCTTTGGCTTACTAGGGCCTAATGGTGCTGGCAAAACTTCCCTTATTCGAATGATAACGCGTATTACTTTTCCAGATGCGGGCACAATCTTTTTTGAAGGTGAGACGCTATCAGAAAAGCATCAAGGGAAGATAGGATATATGCCCGAAGAAAGGGGACTTTACCGAAAAATGAAAGTGAGCGAACAAATCATTTATTTACTTCGCCTAAAAGGAATTGCGCAAAAGCAAGCTGCAGAACTTTGTGACTATTGGTTAGAAAGATTTGAGCTAGGAAAATGGAAGAACAATAAGGTTCAGGAATTATCTAAGGGAATGCAGCAAAAGGTTCAGTTTATTGCTACCATTGCTCATGAGCCCCCTTTGCTTATTTTGGATGAGCCCTTTTCTGGATTAGATCCTATTAATGCTCAGCTAATTGAAGATGTAATTCGAGAATTTAGTCAAAAAGCAATTAGTGTAATTTTTTCTACGCACCGAATGGAGCAAGTGGAAGAATTTTGTAATCGCATTTTGTTAATTAACGACGGAAGGGTGTTAGTAGATGAAGATATCCGCGTATTGCGCAATCAATTTCGCAAAAATATTTTTACGGTTGAGCTAGCAGAACCTATTTCAGAAGATTTTCAACTGCCCCCAGAAGTAACGCTATTAGAAAAACAAAACTATTTATTCAAAGCTAGCTTGCCGCCTCATTTAGATTCGCGTTATTTGTTATATCATTTGGCACAGAAATTTTCAATAGTTCGCTTTGAACAGTACACCCCCAGCTTGCGAGAAATATTTATTGAGTTCGTAAATAGCAGTAAAGCTACCAATAGTAATTAAAAAAGTAATATGGACAAATTTTGGATTATTTTTGAGAGGGAGTATACTTCTAGAGTTTTGAAAAAAACCTTTTTGATTTTTACTATCTTAACTCCTATCTTATTTTCGCTTTTAATGTTTTTGCCCGCTATTGCTGCCAAGTATTTTGAGAATGAGCAATACGAAATAAAAGTAATCGATCCTAGCGGTAAAATTTTTGCCAGTCTCAAAGAACGGGAAGAAAATGATATGCTTTTTGTGGCTACTCGTGAGCCGCTAGAAAAATTACAAAAGGAATTAGTTGAATTTGAAAAGAAAAGTAAAGAACGAGGTACAAAAACAGAGCGAGATATTGGTATTCTTTTGCTTCCAGAAGATATTTCTAAGAAACAGCTAAGCGCCTCCTTTTATTCTACCAAAGCCTTAAGCATAAAATTTGAAGCCAAGCTAAGCAAAACACTTGAAAAAGTTTTTTATGACCATAAAATTATCAACATGGGCCTCTCCCCCCAACAAATTAGTGAAGCAGAGGTGGAGCTGGATCTAGTAACCAAAAAAATTTCTGAAAAGGGCGAAGAGAAAACTAGCGCAGCATTAGGCTATGTTTTTGCCTATCTCATGTCTTTTCTAAACTACTTTTTGATTTTTATATATGGTTCTATATTAATGCAGGGGGTATTAGAAGAAAAGGCTAATCGCATTATGGAAGTAATGATTTCTTCGGTAAGACCTTTGCCAATGATGTTTGCAAAAATTTTAAGTATTGCAAGTGTTGGTCTTACTCAGCTATTTGTTTGGATAATACTTATTGCTTTAATTACTGTTATAGGGGGGCTTACTTTGGGAGATACTTTAGCTGCTTCTTCGGTTTCAGATGTGGATAGTAGTGCCGAACAAAGAGAAATAGCGCAAAAAGTTTTAGGGGCTATACAAAGCTTTAAGCTTAGTTATATTCTTTACTTTTTATTCTATTTTTTGGGAGGATACTTACTATATGGTTCTTTGTTTGCGGCTATTGGTGCTTCTGTAGATGAAATGCAAGATAGTCAGCAATTTACTACTATAATTTCAATTCCTGTAATTATTCCTATTATTTTACTTTCGGGCATCATGAATAATCCTAGTGGTTCACTTGCTTTTTGGTTTTCGATAATTCCGCTTTTTTCTCCTATCATTATGATGGCACGAATGGCTGCTACTGAGGTACCTTTATGGGAAATTTTGCTTTCCATGATTTTGCTTATCTTAGGAACCGCTGGTGCCATTTGGGTAGCTGCTCGTATTTATAGAGTAGGAGTATTGATGTATGGTAAAAAACCTACTTTTAAAGAATTAGGAAAATGGATTGTAACTAGAGAGTAATTCTTAACGGGTTATGAATTATGTGAATGCTGCGAGTGTCTGGGTTATTATTTTAATAATCAGCAAATTACTATTGCTAGTGCTAGGTTCAGTCTCCTATGCTCAAATACAAGCTCAAGGAATATTTTTTACGTGTTATCAAGTTTCGGTTAAGCAAATCCCTTTTGATTACCAGGCGATTTTTTTACAAAATGAATTTGGCAAAGCTAAGATTCTAAATCCTTATATTATTCCCCGAGGTATAGAGCCTGTAGAGATAGAAGTTATTTTCAGTAAGTATCCACAGGATACTACTGGGTGGTTACTTCGCTTATTGAACCAAAGGCTTCAAGAATTATTTGCTATTAAGCCGGAGTGGAAAAAATTACCAATTCAATGGAAGATTGTCTTGCAGACTGAGTGTAGTACTTATCGTTCAGCCAAAAGTTTGCCACATGGCTTTTGGGTAAAATACGATCGCCCCCTTTTTGACCCTGACTTCCCTATTTTATTTTCTCAAAATTCGAGTGCAGCAGGAGGCAATTCAAATTCAAGAAATAAAGAAGAAAATTTAGCTAGTCGATCTCCTAATAATCAAAATACAGGCAGTATTACTTTGCCAGGTATCTTAAGAAAGAAAGAAAAAGTAAATATTGAATTTGATAGCCGCGATCAGGGTAGCCATAATGCTGAGATTACTGAGGAAAAAAGTGATATTCCTGATCCACAAAAGGTACGTAGGACAGACCGTGGTAGCAGTAAAGAGAGACAAGAAGAAAATATTGATAAAAGTGAAAAGGAAAAAGTAAATTCTAAGAAAATTGAAGAGAAAAATGGGAAAAAATTACAAAATGTGAAGTTTGATACAGTTGATACAGAAAGCTTATTAGATACCACTAATAATAAAAGTAGAACCCAAGATATTTTTAAGCAAAGTGGTGATAAAAATAGAGCTCAGGAATTAGGAACCATGCAAAAAAAAGAAAATGATGATAAAAATAATAATAAATCTGGACCTGATGATAATCAGCATGGCAGGGGTGCTGATTATGCCTATCCTAATTTTCCTACTACTAGTAAAACTAGTAAAAATCAAGAAAACAACTCTGGTTTTGAATCTAATTTCCATTCTCAGGAAGAATATAAGTCAACTGCTAAAGCTGATGAAGTCCGTAAGCAAGAGCAAAGACAGGAGCAAAGAAAAGTATCAATGCCTTTGCACCAACAAAGGAGCTACGATTACTTAGGTCTTACAGAGGAAGAAAAAGTGAAAATACGTAAAGAATTGGTTCGCCAGTCCATGGATATGGTCCGGCAAATTATTGACGGGAGCTACCCATTGCCTCCCCAAGATTCTGTAGTATTAAAAACTTTTGCAAGGCATCCTGAGTGGAAAGAACTAATGGTAGTAACTGACTGGACAGGTAGTATGTATCAATATGGAGCTCAAGTAGTGAAATGGCATAAAGATAATTTGGAAAGGGGTACTATAAAACACTTAGTTTTTTTTAATGATGGCGATGATTACGAAAAAAGCTATAGTAGTTTAGGACAATCTAAGAAAATGGGAGAAACCGGCGGCGTTTATTTTTGTACTCCTTCCGATATCGAAGAGGTGATACGAACAATGGAAATGGTTATGCTTAAGGGCGATGGTGGTGAAATCCCTGAAAATGATATTGAAGCCATTTTAAAGGGGATGGAGCATTTCAAAGGACAATATTCTTCAATTGTATTAATTGCTGATAACGCCTCCGAGGTGAGGGATATCAATCTTTTATATAAATTGAAACAGCCGGTACACGTTATTATTTGTGGAGATGCTACAGTAGTGCATCCCGATTACGTTGCAATTGCTTGGAAAACAGGGGGTAGTATTATGACAATTGATTATGAGGTAATTTTTAAGGCTCCGCAGAAGCCACTAAAAAGAAATACTATAAAGGTAGGAAAGAATAAATATATACTTACTTCCCCGCTAGGACGTTTTGAGCTAAAGTCCAATACTACTTTTTGGGATAACTTCAAAAACTCTAAAAAGATACGGTATTGAAAAATTTTGGGATAATAAAAAACCGCTAACTATAAAAGCTAGCGGTCAATAGAAGTGGATTATCTCTTTATGTTTTGTATTTTTTATAAATTATCAGCCCGCCGGGCTATCATCAAATTGGAGGTTCCTTTTACAGATTTATAACCGATCCCAAATGGTAGGGGCTTAATGTTGGCAGCATTTTTTTGATACATTTGGTATAAGTCGCGCTGAAACTGGTCTCTAAATATAGCAATAGGTCCGGTATAAACTCCATAAAAAGTTAGTTTCCAAGTATCTTTATCAAAAAATCGTAGGGCAATCCCAGAATCATCTTGCAAAATAAAATCACTTACAGCAAGAACTGTATTTCTGATTAGACTATAGGTAAGGTAGTGCATTAAATAAGAAGCAGACTTAATGTAAGTAGTAGTGGGTTTTAGACTCATGAAGTAAGCAATTAAGTCTTCTTTACGATATTTTAAGTGAAGATCTTGGGCATCGAAGGAATAGTATTCAAGTTTTTGAACTGGAGCTCCCGCTTTTTTACGAAAACTAATTTCTACACCGGTCACAATACTATCGCTGGGAGTTTGTCGAATTGAGTCGGGCCGGGAAAGGTAAATCTTTTTTCCACCCTTAATGAGGCGAATGGGCTTTATATCTAATACTTCATTACCACAGCGTGCCATTAGTAATATTAGAATAGGAGTAGCTCCATTAAATTCCTTGCCACGCAATTGTTGAATCATAGCCCGGGTCACAAAGAAAGAAAGGTTCATGATATCTTCCAGGGACTTTTGAATATTTGCTAAGTTGGCAGGTATACGGTTTTTAGGCATCTTACGAACATCGGGCAAGATACCTTCATCTTCTAGTCCAAAGAAAATATATCGTGGGGCATTAGGACAAATAGTGAAAGCTGTTACAAAATCAGGGCCGCTAAAAGGATAAAACAGTGTTCGTTCTAGTAAATGCACATCGGGCATTTCTATTTGTGCCCAGGCCGTGAGACTATCTAAAAGTAAAGTCTTTTTTCTCTGCCAAGCTTTTTCCATCAATTCGCGGTGGGATAAGGAGGCAGGTAAAT
>JANWXU010000048.1 GCA_025057395.1 Bacteroidia bacterium
TTAATTGCCGGTTCCTGAGCTAATAGCTTAACAGCCTCATAGCTACTCTGCGCAAGCGCATAATGCAAAGGAGTTTGTCCTGTAATATCTTGTTTTGTAAAATCTGCGCCTTTTGCTAACAACAGATATACTCCAGTGCTATCTCCTGCTATAGCTGCAAGCATAAGGGGGGTTTTGCCCCCCTCTAGAAGCGTATCTACATTTAAACCCTTTCTATATCCATAATACCGCAAACGAACTTCGGGAGTAGCATGCATTTTTTGATAAGCAAATGCTTTGCGTGTAATTAGTCTTACGCGCTGAATTGCTTGCAGCTGCCAATCTACAAACGCCTGATGGACTTTATAAATACCAAAGGCTATTATTAACACATATACTATTCCTGCTACCCCTAACCCAACAAACCAAGAAGGATAGTAAGAATCTTCTTCCTGTTTTAAGAAAGCCATCATTACTAGCAATAGCAAGGTTGGCCTACCTTACCCTACTCGCTAAGATAGCAAAGCTAATACAACTGAAAAATAAGCTAAGCACCAAAAAGAGCAGCACCTTCAAGGCAAAGAGAGGTCTTTAAAAGCACCGTCTACAACAGTTATTTCCGATCCATCTTCAGCATGCATTTTAGCATTAAAAGTTCCCGTAATCTTAGAAGGACGGTTGTTTCTTATTTCATAGCTTTCAATAGTAATGGTACCTGCTGTTTTAATACCCTTATCAATATTATTATACAGGTAAGTGGTAGTAGTATACTTCTTGCCGTTAAAAAATAAGTCCGCTTTGGGTCCCGAACCTACAGGCTGCCCGGGTGGATTTTCGAAAGTATAGGTTTTTTTCTCTGGAAAAGCATTGAGATTAGGAATAGGAATATAAAAATTAATGGAATCTCGCGTAGTCCCACTTTTTACATCTGCAATCTTATAAAAATAATACGGAGTATTAATCATTGTAAAGCGTAGCGGAATGATTACAGGCATTTTTTGTGTACGCCACTCCGTATTATTCACTCGACAAACTATTTGATTAGGCTCTGGTATTAATGGCTGGGGCGCATCTTTTTTATCTTCTTCCTTTTTGCTACAATTTATCTGCCCAAAAGCAAGGCACAAACATAGAATTTTAAAGATTAATTGCTTTCTCATAGGGGAAATATTATTTTTATAAATGTAAAGCTATATATTTTTTGCTCATTCTTCAACCAAATTTATTATGTGAAATTAGACTCCTAAAAGCTCTTTTGAAAAATACCAAATTTTTAATGGCCACCTTCTAACTTTAGTAATTTGATGATAGGGTACGGGCATAGCACCAAAACTTCGAAAAAAAGTACATATAGGCTGTAACATACTGCCCTCAAAATCAAAACTCTTTAGTTCTAATCTTTTAGCAAAACAAATAGCTTCCCAAACCAACAAATTTCCTACATCAGAGCCCCTATGCTCAGAGTCGCTACCCATTAAATGTAAATACGCTGTAAACTTATCCCATATCAAGTAAAGCGCTGCAACTATTTGCTCTTGCTGGTTAAGTGCAAAAAAAATTTTTCTCCTTTGTTTTTCTAACAAAATTTTGTCTTTATTAATAAAAAAAGAGTAACTGTAGGGGATAGGAATATTTTGCCTGGCAAAAGTTTTTTCATTAAGGGCATAAAATAGGGCAGGATCTAAATCTGTAACAATAACATAGCTATTCTTAGCCTTGCGGATATGAGTACGCGTTTGAGGGCGAAATTGGGCAAAAATATCTTCCAGTGAGGGTTCTAAGGAAAGGCAATAAGTATAACGAGTAGTTTGCCGGAAGCCCTTCCAATAGAAAGGCTGCCAATTAATAGGAAGCGGATAAAAAGTTTGATGATAATCGTCAAAATAGGGAAGGGCGTCAATTAAGGTATTAAGTATACGAAATTCTAAGGAGAGGGCAGCATAAGTATTTTGCCTTAAGGGTAATTCACAGAAACAGCCCATATAAGGGGTGGTAGGGGGCATAACTATTTTCCAAAAGCCCCACTTTTTTTTTCTAGCTAAGGGCCAAAGAGCAATTACCTTTTTATCTTCCACTAGCAACAACCCCATCCATCCTTTTTCTCCTGCTACTGCATCTAACCACCAGTCATAAAAAAATATCGGCAAACTATCCGTTTGCCGAACATGCTCTCTATATTTTTGAGTATCATCTATTACTTGCATAGTGGAGTTTTTGCTCTACTCACTCTTGGGCATTTTTAGTAGCTGTAAACAAGGGCTTGTATCCTTCTTCACCTATTAAATTTTCAATTCGATTCACTAGCTGTAAAAAAGTAGGAGGCACATTCATACGTGCTTTTACTTTTTTTTCTTTGCCATTAAGCCTACAGTATAAAATTACAGAGGGTAAATCAGAAATACCTTCGTTATCATATACCTCCTCAAATTCAAAAAAAGCGTAATCAATGATTTGTTGCTGAATTTGCGATATTTTAGCCTTACTTAGTTTTTTCTCAAAAGTACCAATATTTTTTACAAATCTACGCCCCTTATAGATTACAACTCGATTAGGGTAAATAGCTAAATGATATTGGGGGCAACTACCATAGCAGGAAGTTTTTTCTATAGTAAGCCACGGCTTATTTTCTTCTTTACCCTTACTACTACGAGAAGTAGTACAGCTAACTATAATTAATAATAATCCGACAGCGGTACTAAAATATGTAATAATTTTTTTCACCCTATAATTTTTTCTAAACTCCACAGGAAAATTAATCTTCTGGCGTAATTCCTTGTCCTTTAAGACCTTCAGCAAGTCTTTTCATTTGCTCATTTTCCGGATCAATAGCCAAAGATTTCAAACAATAACCCAATGTTTTTCTATCATTTTTTTCAATTTTGTAATAGTACAAAGCCAAATAATTATAGGCTGCAGCCATCTCTTTTTTATACTTGTCTTCTTTCTTCTGAGCTATCACTTGTTCCAGCAGGCGCTCGTAATACATTCTAGCTCTTCCCTCTTTTAACTCGGGATCCAGTTTATTAGCAGCAAGAGCTAGGTAAGAATACGCTTCTATGACATCGGGTCTCTCTGCAATTAACTCATTAAGTACTTGTTCACCTTTGGCATATTCTTTTGTTTTATATATATAAATCCATCCTAAATTTAATTTATCTCCTAAGGAACGCGTTTTTCTTACATAGGGCTCTAGGTATTTGGCAGCTGCATACCAGTTACTTTTAGCTTTATAATAGTTATAAAAATCTTTATAGAGTTCATGTTCTTCAGGGTTAGTTTTAATAAGCTTTTCTAAGTTTTGGTCTGCTGTTGCAGAGTCGCCCCTATTAAGGGCAATAATAGCACTATACTTATAGTCTTTATAAACAATATCTTCTGGTTTTGCTAGGCGATAAAATTGTTGCATAGCAACATGTGCCTTCTCATATTCTTTTATCTCAGCTAAACAATAAGCATAGAGCCTAGAGATTATAAAATTATTAGTATCTGCGATAAACTTTTCAAACTCCGCAACTGCCTTAGGATATTGTTTAATAAGGTATAAAAGCTGTGCGTAACGCACTCTAGCTCTTCTGTCGTTGCCCATTAGGTTCAAGTATTTTTCGGCAAATTGCTCGGCCACTTTGTATTCATCAAATTTATAGTAAAGCTGAGAGAGTTCGTTGTAAGCAGGAGCAAATTGGGGGTCTATTTTTGTGATTTCTAGTAGCTGATCTTTAGCTTCATTTAGCCGCTTTACATAAAGCGCATTATCCTCATTACTAAATTTAGGACGCAATAATAATTTGGCTAAAGCAAACCTGGCAGCTACTAGCTTGGGATCGTATTGAATGGCCTTACGATAAGAATTTTCTGCCATTTCTATCACTTTGTTCCTATAGCTTAAATCGCCTAAAGCTACGTGTATTCTAGCATTTTTTTCATCTAGAAGTAGTGCCTGTCGTAATTTTGTATCTGCCTCATCCATTGCTTTCTTTTTTGTAGCAGCATCAAATTTGGAAGATTCATATATATCTTGATAAGCGTCTGCAATCAAAACAATTAGTTCCACAATTTTACTACCTGCCTCATAGGCTTTATCAAAATTTGATTTGGCTTCTTCGTAATTATTAGCAAGTAAAGCACAAAGTCCTAGCCCAAAAATATTATAGGCTGATTTTTTATTTTTTAGCAGACCTGTATCAAAAGCTTCTTTGGCATTTTTAGCATACGAAGCCTTTAACTCTTCGGAAATTCCTTGCTGTAAAGCTAACTTGTAGTATACATAACCCTTCCAAAAGTAACTTTCAGGCACTTTAGTATCGGCAGTAATTAATTGGTTAGCTAACGAAAGAGCCTTACTATACTCTTCGGCTTCTACGGCACGGCGTATTTCCTCCTTACTTACCTGGCTATATGCAATGTTATTTAGAATAAACAGTCCTAGTATAATTACTATAATTTTTTTCATTTTCAAGTTAACGATTTTATATAGTTAGCTAAGATTCTTTTACACTACTACTAAAATATCTAAGATATCAGTTCAAGCACGCTAAGTTAGTTTTATGTACAGACAAAGCTAATGCCAAAATATGAAATTTTCAGCAAGTTACAGTGTCCACCTTAAGGTTTATTATTGAGCCGAATTCTGGGAAGCATCTTTTTCTACTTTAATATTGCCTTCTTTTATTTCTACTAAACGAATTATTTCACTTGCTGGCAGTAAATCAGCCTTAAAAGCTATCAATTGCCCGTCTTTTCCTGCAGCATAGGAAACAAAACCGGTAGCAGGCCCCATTTTACCTTCCCGATTCCAAAAATATAACTTTCGCAGTAAAGGGTATTTTTTATGACTAATTTTATACATCACATACTCATCTAATTTCACAAATTCGTTTTGCCCCTCTTTTGCAATTGCTATCATTCGAACTTTTCGTAAGTAGTTCTGCACTAAAGTATCTTGTTTATCACTTACCCAGTTATATCCAATTACACCTATGGCATTAGGATTATTTTGTACATAATTTATAACCCCAGGATTGGAACGTTCTGCATAAATATTACCTTCTAGGGCCTTGCCCCCTAGCAAACTATCTTGAATAAACCTTATAAGGCTAGATCGATTATTATCAAAAACTACCTGAATCTGACCACTATTTTTTGTCTTAGGATTCAAAGACTTCCAGTCTTTAATTTCTCCTAGAAAAATCTTTCTAAGCTGCTCTATACTTAACTGTGAATCAGGATTTGAAGGATGAACAATAAGTACTACCGCATCGGTAGCAAAGGGGGTCTCTTTAGGAACAAATTTATACTTACTGCGAAACCATTCCTTTTCTTGATTACTCAGAGCACGCGGTACTAAAGCTACTTGCGCACTATCTACCATAAAAAGTCGAACAGCTTCTGTCTCTGTAGTAAAGTGCACTTGAATTTCTGCTTTAGGATATTGTTGCTTAAAGGCTCTTAGCTCAGCTTCAATAATTGGTTGCATTGTTTCGTCTACTACAATTTTAGCCTTGCCCTTACTAATAGTAGCTCCTGGCCCTTGAGTGTCGCAACTAAGTATCCCAATCGAAAGCAGAATTAAAACTAAGAATATCTTCACGCTTTTTAGCTCCATTTTCAAATTTAAGTATTTAACTATTTATGTTTTTCAAAGCGCCTGAGCCCGATCATGCCAACTAAACCTAAATAACTAAAAATTTAGTATTAAATTTATTAAAAACTCTAAGGTATGTAACGTAGTAAGTCCATGGATATACAAACTATTAGGGGATTGCTTGCAAAATATCCTAATTTACCACCGCAACTTTTAGAAGACAATTCATTAGCAGAAGTCCTTCTTGAACTTTTACAATATTACGAGCAGGAGCAACAAGAAAAATCTTCTCAATTTGTAACGCAATCAGAGCTTAAGCAGGTAATCGAAGCATTCACTTTACGCTTTGAAGCTTTGAACACTAAGCTAGAATTGATAATTAAAGAAATGCAACAGCGTTTCTTAAATTCAGACGAAAAAATAGTCCAGATTATAGAAAATAACCAGCAGCAATTTACCACACTAGCCCAAGAGATGGAGCGGCGCTTTACGCTTATCCAAGCAAGCATAGAAAAACTTGAACAAAGGCTAAAGCAAAATGAACAAAAGTGGCAAGATCAGCACCAGGAGCAGCTTAAACGCATGGATTTGCTAGAAAAGCAAATTCAACTGCTTTCTACTAAACAGGAGCATTTACAAAAAGAAATGCAACTGCGTTTCGAGGGAATAGAAAAAGAATTAAGTGCACGGATAGAGTCTTTAAAGCAAGAAACTAGTGCCAGAATTACTGAAACAAATGCCCGCATCGATATCCTGCGCGAAGAAACAGCTAAAAAAATAGCCGAAACAAATGCCCGCATCGATGTCCTTCGCGAAGAAACCGCTAAAAAAATAGCCGAAACAAATGCCCGTATCGATATCCTTCGCGAAGAAACCGCTAAAAAAATCGATACTCTTCGCGAAGAAACCGCTAAAAAAATAGCCGAAATAGATGCCCGAATAGAAAGCCTACGGCAAGTAACAAGTGCTCAAATCAAAAAAATAGAAGAACAAATGAATACCCACTATCAAGTTTTCGATAAAAAATTCACAACTCTGTTACAGCAAAATAATCGAATTCAGTGGCTGCTTTCTTTTTTAATTGCTTTACTAAGCATTCTAATTACAATATCTAAAATCTTTTAGAAATATAAGTCCGAAGTAATTACTATGCAGCAACTTCCTCTCGAAGATTTATTAGTAATAGAACTAGCAAGTGTGCTCGCGGGTCCGGCAGTCGGAGCTTTTCTGGCAGAGCTAGGCGCTACTGTTATTAAAGTAGAAAACCTACAAGGTGATGTAACTCGCACATGGCTTCTTCCGGAAGAAAAACCCAAAGATGGTATTTCTGCATATTTTTCTTGTGTAAATTGGGGTAAAAAGTCAATTGCGCTTGATTTAAAGTACCCTGAAGGCAAGGCTATCTTAAATGAGCTTTTGCAGAGAGCCGATATCTTGATTACCAACTTCAAACCTTCTAGCGCTAGGCGCCTAGGTTTTGCTTATGAACAAATTGCTCATTTGTATCCCCACCTGATTTACGGAGAAATTACAGGGTATGGAAATCAAGAAGAACGCGTAGGCTACGACGCAGTTTTGCAAGCCGAAAGTGGTTTCATGTATCTTAATAGCTCTCCTGAGGGTAACCCTCAGAAAATGCCAGTGGCCTTAATAGATTTGATTGCAGCTCACCACTTAAAAGAAGGTATCTTACTTGCACTCTATAACCGCCAAAAAACTGGACTAGGCACCAAAGTAAGCTGCTCATTATTGCATGCTGCTATTACGGCTCTTGCTAACCAAGCAACTGCCGTTCTATTTGCAAATTACACTCCTGAGCCTCTAGGTACAGAACATCCTTCCATCTTTCCTTACGGTACTCTTTTTTACACCCAAGAAAATAAACCAATTTTGGTAGCCATTGGCAACGACGAACAATTTTCTACCTTTTGCCAAATACTGCAAATTCCTGAAATAGCTCAAGACCCTCAATTTGCAACTAATCCAAGACGTGTACAAAACCGTGAAATTTTAAGACCTCTTTTAGCCGAAAAAATAAAACTTTTTCACTTCGATACTTTACTCTATGCGCTACACCAAAATCAAATTCCTGCAGGTGCCGTCCATACTGTAAATGAAGCTCTTGCCCTTCCTCAAGTTACTCCGCTTTTACTACATAGCCCTATAGGAAAAGGCTTGAAAACTATAGCTTTTGAAACTCCTCTACTCGCTAATACTGATCTTCCACCTCCCCCTAAGTTAGGGGAGCACACTCAAGAAATTCTACAAGAGTGGCTTTTTTACGAAGAAAGTACTTTCTTAAAACTCAAAAATAAAGGTATAATTCAATAAAATAATTAAAAGTATAGTAATACACACAGCTAAAAATGTATATTTAATGTTATATTTATAGTATTGAATATTGAACTGCACTATAATAAGCTAAACTAAACATATGCCTAGCCTCTGCGCTGTTATTATCTTTTTCCTAGTAAGTTTCTTTGGCAAAATTTTGGGTGCAAAAGCACAAGGAAGTGCATTTACAACTTTTGGTTCCGCTACCAACTTAGGAGATAATTGCTTTCGCCTCACACCTGCAGTTAATTTTCAAAGTGGAACCATCTGGTATACTACCCCTATAAACTTAGAATGCCCTTTTGATTACACTTATTTAGTTAACTTAGGTAATTTAGATGCGCGAGGGGCAGATGGTATTGTTTTTGTGCTTCAACAAAATGGTACTAGTGTAGTAGGGCAGGCGGGGGGAGCTATAGGATACGGAGGTATTCGTCCTTCGGTAGCTATTGAAGTAGATACTTATGATAATGGTCCACCTGCTGATATCGCTTGTGATCATATTGCTTTGCACCTCAATGGTATTCCTACTGTAGCAGCTGCTGGACCAATACAAGCTCATGTAACACGCTGTGATATTGAAGATGGTCAATTTCATGTACTTAGAGTAAGGTGGGAACCTACCACGCAAACTATCTCTGTTTATTTTGATAGCTCCTTACGCCTTACTTATACTTTTCCAAACTTAGTTCAGGATGTATTCGGGGGAAATCCTAATGTTTGGTGGGGCTATACAGCTGCCACTGGAGGATTGAACAATGAACAAACTATTTGCCCTATTTGGTTAACCAATGATACAATTTGCGTAAATGAAAAAATACAAGTTGCTTTTACGGGTGCTGCTTCTAGTAATGCCCTTTACCTTTGGGAATGGGCCGGTGCAATAACAGAGCCGGGCAATGGCCCGGGCCCGCATATCGTACATTGGCTTACGCCGGGCGAAAAAAAAGTACGTCTTACTATTCAAGACGGAAACTGTCGTTTTATAGGTTTAGAAAAAACTTACATAGTTTTAGAAGCTCCTGAAGTAGAAATCCTAGCTAGCCGCAGCTTTACCTGTGATGAACGCCCTATCGAGTTTCGCTTAAAGAATAATCTACCTCCCGCCACCGTATATTCATGGAATTTTGGTGCAGATGCCATTCCTGCCAGTGCTAATACTCCAGGTCCTATTTTAGTACGCTGGACTAGCCAGGGAATAAAGACTGTTCATTTAGGAGCTAGCATCGGCGGGTGTATATTAAACACAGAAGACTTAATTATAACTGTAGGGGCGCCTAAGGCTCCAGAGGTTGAATTTCATCCTGTTCCAACCTGTGTAAATGGCTTTATGTCAATTACCCCTCTTGCTTCTCCAATAGATACCACCATAGAAACCTACATTTGGGATTTTGATAACGGTATTCCGCCCAAGAGTACTGAAAAAGGTCCTCACTGGGTAAGATGGCTAACACCGGGGGATAAAACCATTCGCCTAGTAGTAATTGCTGCTGGCTGCACTTCTAAAGTAGCAGAAGGAATTATGCCCATTCTACCTGCACCTAACCATAGAATTATTATCAATACCACCCTTTGTGCCAATGATACTTTGCTTTTAACTAGAAAGATTATAGAGCCAGCCAATCCGCCTTACCAATACCGATGGTTTACCCCTACAGGTGAATGGATATCGGGTGAAGAATTAATAATATTTCCAGCCATAAAAGGAAAATATGTTTCTGAGCTTATCGATAATAACTATTGTATTGCCCGAGATACTATTGAAATTGAACTACTTTCTAATCCTCAAGTTCAAATCTCGTTTACTACTCCTTGTGCAAATAGCCCGCTCATATTAGAAGCTGTGCTTTATGATAGTGTTGCTTCACCCTATCGTTTCTTATGGCAATCTGAAAATTGGCAAGCCGAAGGTTCTAAAGTAATACGTGTTCCTCCTCAACACGGAACTTATACTCTAAAAGTGATAGATGCTAATAACTGCTCCACAATTCAAAGTCAAATAATAGAATTACTACCTCCACCTGATTTTGCACTACGAGCAAATGCTACCTGTGTTAATGATACACTCATTATTCAGGCTATTGATATTCAGGGTGAGCCTCCGCTCTCTTTTACCTGGCAAACACCAACACAGCAGCTAATCCAAGGCTCAGAAATATTAAAAATATATCCTTCTGTTGAAGGTACGTATAAATTAACAGTTCATGAAAAAAATTGCAGTAAACCAGATTCTATAAAAATTAACTTATTGCCAATACCCCAATTTGATTTTACAATTCCGCCTACTTGTGCAAATAAGCCCTTGCACTTGGAAGTTATTCTCAAAGATACTACTGGATCTCCTTTTGATTTTATTTGGCAAGCAGAAAATTTTAAGGCTCAAGGGGAAAAAATAGTTCGTAACCCGCCTCATAAAAAAGAAAACTACACTATAAAAGTAACTAACGCATATAATTGTGCGGTTAGCCAAAGTAGAGTGTGGGAACCCTTACCTTTACCTACTTTTCAATTACAAGGACCGCCACCTTGTGAAAATGATACTTTATATATAAAAATCACTCCTCTTTCAGGTACACCTCCTTTTTCCATTACATGGCAAGTCCCTACAGGACAACAGTATATGGGAAACAATATTTATAAACAGTATCCTCCCATTGCTGGCAAATATAAAGTACTACTAGAAGATAAATACTGCACAAACATTGATTCTATAGAAATGCGAGTTAAAAAATTACCTTCCGTTAGTTGGGATATCCAAGATTCTCTTCTTTGTGCAGGCGAAAAAGTAAATTTGGTTCTTCGAAGTAATTGCGATACTTGTAACGTAGAGCTTCTAACTCGTGGATTACCAGAAATAATAACTCAATTAGGAACAACTTCAGTAGTTTGGCAAAAAGCAGGTAATTATTCTCTCAAAGGCACAGTTAGCCAAGAAGGTTGCATTGGTTCTAATATCCAAGAGATTACAGTTCACTCCTCGCCCTCTATGGAATTTAAGATTGAAGAAGCCCCTTGTGAATTGCAAACTTATTTAATTACTCAAATCGAAAATGCTATTCAAGCAAAATGGCAGTTGCCCTATGCCACTTGGCAAAAAAATATAACTCTAGATAAAGCTATTTTCCTAGATTCTTTGAGCTTTAGCAGCGCAGGACAATACGAAATAAAAATACATGCGCAAAATAGTTCGGGCTGTGCTGCTATAGATTCTATGCTTTATCACTTTGAACCTGAAAACCGACTATCTTTTTCCATTCCTAACATATTTACCCCTAACGAAGATGGCATTAACGACCTTCTAGAAATACCTTCAATAATTGTACCTTGCTTTGAAAAAATGGAAATTCTGGACCGATGGGGAAATCAACTCTTTGTTCTACGCAATAATACGCTTACCTGGAACTTCAAGGATAGCCATAATAATCTACTACCTGCAGGCACCTACTACTACATACTTACACTTGGGCAGCAAGGAAAAAAATTACAAAGAAGCGGTATCTTCTCTATCATTTACTAAACTTGTTTAATTTCAAGTTTTACAATAGACAAGCAAACCTACTAGGCGAATTTAGTGTTATACCTAAACTTGTAATCATACACTCTCTAATTAGTAAGCCTTTTCAATGCAAAAAAGGTTATTATTAACTTTTAGTATTCTGTATTATTTTTTACTCATTTTTACTACTACTATCGCCCAAAAAAGAAACTACCATTATTATATTCAAAAAACTTCCGTTCCTATTATAATAGATGGTAAGTTGGAAGAAGAAATTTGGTTTCATGCAGAAATAGCTGATAGTTTTTTCCAAAACTTTCCTTTCGATTCTTCTTTTGCAAAAGCCCAAACCCAGGTACAACTGACTTATGATAAAAACTACTTATATGTAGCTGTAATTTGCTACTACGTAGATTCTATGCCTAAATGGATTGCTCAGTCCTTACGCAGAGACTACGACTATGCTCGTAATGATGCTTTCTCTGTATTTATAGATCCGCTAAATGATCACACTAATGGCTTCGAATTTTCTGTTACACCCCTAGGAGTGCAAAGAGAAGGGCTGGTAGAGAATGGGGGAAATTTTGGCGTAAATATTTCCTGGGATAATAAATGGTTTTCTGCTGTAAAACATTATAAAGACAAATGGATAGCAGAGCTTGCTATTCCATTTAAAACCCTACGTTTCAAAGCTGATGTTTCTACCTGGGGAATTAACTTTTCACGAAATGATTTAAGCATTAATGAAAATTCTTCTTGGGTACCTGTGCCGCGTAATTTTTTAGTTTCTAATCTAGCCTTTACAGGTACTCTGGAGTGGGACACACCACCCACACCCTCTGGCTTTAATGCCGCTTTTATTCCTTTTACTACGGGACAATTTTCTCAAAACTACCTTATCGAGCCCACGGCCCGCTACCGCATCAGCGGTGGTGCAGATGCTAAAATAGGAATTACTTCCTCGTTAAATCTAGATTTGACTGTAAATCCAGATTTTTCACAAGTCGAAGTCGATGTACAAATTACTAACCTAGATCGCTTTAGCTTATTTTTTCCAGAAAGAAGAAATTTTTTTATTGAAAACAACGACCTTTTTGCCACCTTCGGCTTTTCGCGCATACGCCCTTTTTTCTCGCGTAGAATTGGGCTATTTGCTGGTGAAGCCGTTCCTATACTCGCGGGCGCAAGACTAAGTGGTAAATTAAACCCGAATTGGCGTTTGGGATTAATGTTGATGCAAACAGAAAAAGTAAGTAGGCTAGGGCTACCTCCTCAAAATTTTTTTGTGGTTGCTACCCAACGCCAAATATTCAAAACTTCTAATCTAGGCTTCATCCTCGTAAACCGGCAAGATTTCTCAAATTCTGAATTTTCCTTGAACTCATCGTATAATCGCGTCTTAGGGTTAGACTTAAATATTTTCACCAAAGATAGCCGCTGGCGTGGTAAACTTTTTTATCACCATTCTTTTATTCCTAAAATGAAAAGTGACATGGGTGCCACAGCTCTTTGGCTACGGTATAGCACTCCTCGCTGGCGCATCGACTATAACCATGAATATGTGGGGGAAAATTATACAGCAGAAGTAGGGTTTGTGCCTCGCCTCGATTTAAATCGCCAAGCTTATATTCGCTCTGAAAATGCAATTGCCCATCGCATTTATCCTAAAAAAGGTCCTATTAATAACCATGGACCTACTTTATACCAAGACCAATACTTTACTCGCTCTTTTCAAATAACTGATAGTAAAATTGCACTAGACTATATATTCAACTTTATAAATTATTCTTCTTTGCAACTTTACTATAACGAGTTATATACTTATCTCTACTTTGCCTGGGACCCTACCAATACAGGCGGCGAAAAGCTTAGCAAAGGCAGTAGCTACCACTACCGTAACTTAGGATTTATTTATAACTCTGACTTTCGCAAGATATTTTACTTTTCTTTAGGCGCAAATTATGGTTCTTATTTTAACGGGAATCGCTTGAACTATCGACTAGAAATAAATTTACGTTTACAGCCTTACTTTAAATTTTCTTTAAGTTTGGATAGAAATGAAATTGAACTTCCTTCACCCTACCGTTCTGCTAATATCATGGTACTCAATTCGCGTTGGGATTTTACTTTTACTCGTGCCTTATTTCTTACTATTTTTTGGCAATACAATACCCAGATTGAGAATATTAATATTAATGCACGTCTCCAGTGGCGCTTTAAGCCTATGTCCGATTTATTTATAGTACTCACCGACAACTTTGACCCTCACTGGCGAATCAAAAACAGGGCATTGGTAGTAAAACTTAACTATTGGTTTAGTGTATAATATAAACATTTTAATCAAAAATAACTCCTACCTGTTCCTTCAATAAAGAAAAAAGAAGATCAATTTCTATAGGAGTGTTGTAAGCATGTAAGCAAAAACGAATTCTTTCTTTACCCGCCGGTACAGTAGGAGATAAAATAGCCCGAGCATCGATAAAATTTTTCTGTAAGTAGAGGGCTAGTTTTGTAGCTTTTTCATTACCAGGAACATACAAAATAGCAATAGGCCCTTCTTCAATTTGAAACTCAAAAGGTAAAAAAGAAAAAGCTTCTATTTGTTTTTTAAAGTAAGCAATAATATTACTCAGTTGATTTCTTACAGTTTCTAAAGTAGGTAATAGCTGATGAGCTGCTCGAATGGCACAAAGTGAATGGGGAGGTAGGGAAGTAGTATATATCAAAGACCGAGCGAAATTGCACAGGTACTCTTTAAGGATTTTACTTCCTACAACTACAGCCCCGTGTACACCTAGGGCTTTTCCAAAAGTGTAAATTCGTGCTAAGCAGCACTCTGCTACATTCAACTCATTAGTCAATCCATTTCCATGTTTACCTCTTATGCCTGTAGCATGTGCCTCATCTATTACCAGGTCAGCATAGTACCGTTTACAAAGTTCTATAATTTCTAAAAGAGGAGCTTTATCTCCATCCATAGAATAAATGGCTTCTACTATCACTACTTTATTGCCCTGTGCGCGCTGCAATTTATCTTCTAAATCTTCTAGATCATTATGCCGAAAAGACCAGTGCTTGGCTACACTTAATCGCAAGCCATCACGAATAGAAGCATGGCATAATTCATCATATAGCCAAGTATCTCCTTTTTGTAAAAGACAGGAACAAAGCCCCAAATTGGCATCATAGCCTGAATTAAAAAGTAGAGCCGCTTCTCCTTGATAAAAAGTAGCTAACTCTTTTTCAAGTTCCTCATAAAGTTGAGAATGACCAGTTAGAAGGCGAGAGCCTGTACTACCATTTCGGGGAGTTATTTGATTACTAAGATAGTGAGAGGCTTGCCAAAGCTGTATAGAACGCGCTAAGCCTAGATAATCGTTAGAACAAAAATCGATAGTACCCGCCGCAAGCCTAGGCTGCCTAAAAAGAAGATTCTGTTTTCTTATTTCTAATAACTGAGATAATTTTTGAATTAAAAAAGGCATTTTATTTATAATGTAATCGTAGTTTGCTACGTACAAAAACCGATAACAACAATACTATAGCAATAATAACTGAGTATTTTCCTATGTAGTCTCCGTGGGTCATATAAAACGTTTTGGTTTGATATAAATTCAATTCTCTATCAATAACCCCTTTTTTCCACCACCCTAATTTTTGATAAACATAGCCTTTACTATCTACAAATAAAGACATTCCAGTATTAGCACAACGGGCAAATTCTCTACGATTTTCAATAGCTCGTAAAGTTGCTAGATAAGCATGCTGTATATAACCCGAAGAATTGCCAAACCATCCATCATTAGTGATAATACAGCCTAGTTGAGCGCCTTTTAGAAAAAGATGCCTTACATAGTCTCCAAACTGTGACTCGTAACATATCACAGGAGCTACCTGTACGCCATTATGCAAAGCAAGAGAAAAGATAGAATCCGGATAACCAAAACTACCAAAGCCCCCTCCTAAATCTATTTCCCAACCTTTGAGAAGGAAAATTTCTTCTAAAAAAGGTGTTCTTTCAGTAAAAGGCACAAGCTTTGCCTTTTTATAAATGATGCCCGGTGAGCCCGCAAAAATAGTAGTAGCTGCATTATAAGTTTCATAGCAATATTTTTTACCAGAAGCATCCAAGTAAACTTTCGCACTAGCAGGAATCGAATCACAGTGGTTGTAAAAGCGCAAAGCCACAGCACCCGTAAGAATAGAGCACTTCTGCCGGGCACATAGCTCTAGGAGAGGATATACTAAAGAGTGCTGCATAGCGTAACCTTCTTCTAGGTAAAAAGGAAGAGCGGTCTCAGGCAAAATGACTAAATCTACGCCCTCTAAGGACTTACTTTTCATTTGTTCAATAAAACTATAAACTTGGGCTTCATCACTAAGTTGATTAAATTTTGCATAAGGGTCTATATTAGGTTGTACAATCCTAACTTTGATAGTACCTACTTTTTGAAATACTTGCCTTCTTGGATTGGTTAAAATCGGCGATAGTACTAGGGGTACTAGTAGTAATACCCAGGCAACTATCCAGTAGAGCTGCTGACCTCTTTGACGTACTATACCCTGCCACAAAAGTACATTAATGAGTAATACTAATAAAGAAACTCCTAAGACCCCGGTAAATTCTACAAATTGAATGTAGATAGGGTAAAAAGTAAAAGCATGCCCTAAAGTAAGCCAAGACCAACTAAGCTCCCAATTAAAATGTAAATATTCAAAGCCAAGCCAGAAAAAAATAAATGTAAAGCTAGCAAATAAGGAAGTAGTACTTTGACGCACAAAAGTATAGAGCAAAAGAGGAAGAGTCTGTAAAAGGGCATTTGCTATATTTGCAACCAAGCCGGCAGCAAAAGCAAGAATAGCTTCTTGCAAATCACCTACCCAAAGAGCTGTGAGCATGAGCCAATAGCAAGTGAAAAAATTCCAAAATAAGAAGGTAAGATAAAAGGTAAGCCATAGCCGGCGAAATGAAATTTGACGAGGATAGTACCGATATTCAACTAGAGCGAATAGAGGGATAAAGCCTGTAAAAATTAAAAAAGCCAAAGGGAAAGGAGGGTAAGCTATAGCTAGCCAAGTACCTACTAGAAAACTAAAAAGAAAAATATTACGATTTACCAGCCACCACAATGACACATTCACCCTTTGGGGGATGGCTTTCAAAATAGCTTTTAATTTCAGCAAGAGTACCACGGGTAAAAGATTCGTGAATTTTAGTTAGTTCCCTTGCAACTACAGCGGCGCGCTCGCCACCTAGGTAGTCAATAAGTTGTGATAGGGTCTGTATTAAACGGTGGGGTGCCTCATAAAGAACAAAAGTACGAGTCTCATTTGAAAGAGCTTGCAGGCGCACTACTCTACCCTTTTTAGGAGGTAAAAATCCTTCGAATACAAATCGCTCACACGGTAAGCCGCTACCTACTAAGGCAGGAAGGAAAGCACAAGGACCTGGTAAAACTTCTACTGTTAAATGTTGAGAGACAGCAGTGCGCACAAGTAAAAAACCAGGGTCAGCAATACCGGGTGTACCGGCATCACTGACTGCAGCTACTAATAGGTCTTCACTTATAATTCGTTTAATTAATTGGGGCACACGCCAATGCTCGTTATGCTGGTGTAAAGAAAGCAATGGCTTAGAAATGCCATAGTGTTGTAATAGCTTGGAAGCGTGCCTTGTATCTTCAGCCACAATAAGATCTGCTTCCTTCAGAACGCGCAGTGCCCTTAAAGTGATATCTTCAAGATTGCCAATAGGCGTTGCAACCAATACAAGCCTTGGCATTACTCTACATACAATTTAATTTCCCGGTCAATGCTTTGCTCTAGAGAAATAAAAGTTTCGGTTCTTTGAACTCCGGGAATAACTTGAATCTTGTTATTTAATACATTTCTTAAGTGCGTGGTATCACGGCAAATTACCTTAGCAAAAATATTATAAAGACCTGTAGTATAATGCATTTCTATAATCTCGGGTATATTTAAAAGCGCTTCTGAAGCTTTTTTATAATCCGAGCCCTTTTCTAGGTATATACCAATAAAAGCAAGGATATCAAACCCTAAAAGAGAAGGGTCTATTATTAAACGCGAGCCTAGAATAATACCGGCTTCCTGCATTTTTCGCATACGTACATGAATAGTGCCCCCCGATACAGAAAGACCTTTTGCAATTTCTGTGTAGGGGATACTTGCATCTTTTAATAAGATTTGCAGGATTTGTTTATCCAAGTCGTCTAGTTCGTAAGCATGCTCGACCTTACGAACTTCAGTTTTATGATTCATCTTTGTCGTCAGCAATGTACTAAAAATTTAGTTGTTTTGCGTAAAGTTACACCATATCCTAAATCTTAAATTTGATATTTTGTTGCAAATTTAACAAAAAAGTACTTAAAAATGTTTTTTTTTCTTTTACTTCGAGCAATATGATTCAAAAAATTAGTTTATCATAAAAATAAATTTATTTACCTCTTCTTTCTAAAGTAATAAAAACAGGAAAATGATCGCTGAAACCTCCAGCATAACGATCACCAATATAAGTACGAAAAGGCTCCCCATATTGGTTTCTTAACCAGGACGGACTAAAAATACTAGCACTAGCAACTTGATATCTCCAACCCCTAGCGTTAGTAAGAAAGTCTGGACTTAAGATAACTTGGTCTAAAAGATGCCATTCTCCCCGGAAACTATGGGTTCCTAACCCTTGTTTTTTTAACTCATAAAAGGGATTGTAAAATCCACTACTAGGTATTTCTTCTAGTTTACCCTTTGCTTCCAAAATATGATAAATACTCCTATCGCTAGGTTCATCATTAAAGTCTCCGATTAGAATTATGGAACGACTAAGTTTTTGCTCTTTTATAATAGATTTCACTTTTTTTGCAGCCACTAAACGATAAGTTTCTTCATTACGGCGCGAAGGCCAATGATTAACTATCAAATGTAGAGTATCCCTTTTATTTTTATGAATCAAGCCACAAACATACAAAATATCTCGCGTGCTAGCAGAAGTATCAAAATCGAAATAGAGAGGATAAGCTCTAGAACGAACCACCTCAAAACTAAGAGTACTATAGAGCAGTGCGACATCTACTCCTCGATGATACCTCGAATCATAATGCACAAAATTATAGGCTTTATTTCTTAGTAAAGGGTGCTTTATAAGTAACTGCAGTACACTTGCATTTTCTACCTCACAAAGGCCCAATAAATCCACTTCTAGTTGAAGAATTACTTTTGCAAGACTATCGACTTTCTGCGCTAGGCGTGAAGAATTCCATTCTTTTTTACTCGCAGGAGTATATTCATCATCGTCGGTAGAAGGATCATTTTGGGTATCAAAAAGATTTTCAACATTATAGAAACCTACTCTAAACGTATTTTGAGCCTTCAATTCCACTATACTCACCCCTACTATCACTACTGCTATGAGTATGCGCCTTATTATTATTCGGCTTACTCCTCTGCTTTTGGAGATTTTTATTCTTAAAGCGCTTTCCTTGTCTGTTTTCATTTTGAAGGTTATACGATATTTATATTGCTAAAGTTCCAAGTTAATAGAGTTAGTAAAATTAAAATCTTAAAACAGCTAATTCTTTTAGTTTTGCTATGAAATAAACTTAAATAACTTTTTACGCAAGTAAAGTAAAGGAGTAGCAATTATTTAAAAAGTTTTTTTCAAAAATGACTTATCCACTAAATTTACCAAAAATTAATACCTAAGAAATAATTATGCCTAATGCAGTAATTACAGGCACAGGTTTCTACGTACCTGAAAAAGTGGTCACTAACGAAGCATTAAAGGAATACTACGATACTTCTCACGAGTGGATTGTGGAGCGTTCGGGAATAGAACAGCGGTATTTTGCTTCTTTGGGAGTTGGTCCCTCAGATTTAGCGCTTCCTGCATCACAAGCAGCCTTAAATGAAGCGGGTATTTCAGCTCAAGACCTAGATCTAATTATATTCGCTACTCTAAGCCCTGAATGCTGGTTTCCCGGATCAGGTTGCTTTTTACACAGACTGCTGGGTTTAGATACTACCCCTGCCCTTGATATTCGAATGCAATGTTCGGGCTTCATTTATGGGCTTTCCATTGCGGAGCAATATATTAAAACTGGTAAATATAAACACATACTAGTAGTAGGGGCAGAGGTGCAATCTACTAGCATTGATTTCAGCAATGAAGGAAGAACGGTAGGAGTACTCTTCGGGGATGGAGCGGGTGCTGTAGTAGTAAGCGCAAGTGAAGAAAACCGTGGGATCCGTTCCACTCATTTGCATACTCAAGGGGAACATATCGAAAAATTATGGGTTCCGGAGCCTAGTTCAAGAAAATCGCCTAAAGTGAGCCCTGACCTAAAGGGGCTGTATCCAATCATGAACGGGCGAGAAGTTTTTAAACATGCTGTACAAAGAATGAAAGAGGGAATTCTTGAAGCAATGCAAGCAGAGGGGTGGAGCCCAGAAGAAGTAAATTTGTTTATTACTCACCAAGCCAACTTACGTATTTCAATGGCGGTTGCCGAATGGCTAGAGCAGCCTATAGATCGTTTTTATAATAATATTCAGCGTTACGGTAATACCACGGCAGCGAGTATCCCTATTTGTTTGGCAGAGGCTTGGCGCACAGAAAAAATTAAAAAAGGAGATAAAATTATTTTAGCTGCCTTTGGCTCGGGTTTTACGTGGGCTTCTGCAGCATTAATCTGGTAAAAGTTACATTAAGTTTCTAATAATTTCAATCATTTTAATAAACAGAATACTGAATGAATAATCCAGAAGCAATCCAAAGTGGAAAACATCCTAAAGGACTATACTGGCTATTTGGAGTAGAAATGTGGGAGCGCTTTAGTTATTACGGGATGCGCGGTATTTTAATCCTCTACCTTACTAAAGTGCTTATGTTTGATAAAGGGGCAGCCTCCCTTATATACGGAGCCTGTGGTTCTCTAGTATATGCTGCCCCTGTACTAGGAGGATTTTTAGCAGATAAATTTTTAGGTTACCGAATGGCAATCATTTTGGGGGGTATCATTATGTTCATAGGTCAAGCATTTCTAGCCACCCCAGGCTTGATAGGTATAGACCCTACCGGCTCTCGGGAAACCGTATTGTTTTTTTTCTTAGCGGGGCAGGCTATGCTAGCTATTGGCAACGGCTTTTTTAAACCTAATATCTCTAGCCTAGTAGGTAAACTATATGCACCAGGTGATCCTATGCGAGATAGAGGATTTACAATCTTCTATTTAGGAATTAATTTAGGAGCCCTAATACAGCTTATTAGTGCAGTAATTAGTAGTAAGTTCGGCTTTCATTTTGGTTTTTTAGCGGCAGGGCTCGGAATGTTAATTGGCTTAACACTTTTTATTTTAGGACAAAAGTCTTATGGCCCTCATGGTTACCCGCCCGACCCTAATTTGTTAAAAAAGCAAATTATTCCAGGAATTTCTATTTTCGCTCTCATTC
Source organism: Bacteroidia bacterium (assembly GCA_025057395.1). Taxonomy (GTDB): domain Bacteria; phylum Bacteroidota; class Bacteroidia; order J057; family JANWXU01; genus JANWXU01. The sequence continues at coordinate 20,853 of JANWXU010000048.1, forward strand.
TTTTAGGTACACTGCTTAGTGTTCCTATATTCATGGTCCTCATTTACAATAACAGTGTAATGAGCAACTTGCTGATTACCGTAGCGGTAGTAGTATTAGGAATTATTATTTACACTATGACTAAAAGTACGAAAGTAGAAAGAGAACGGCTTTTAGTAATACTAATTTTAATCTTCTTTTCCACCTTATTTTGGGCATTTTTTGAACAAGCAGGCTCTTCAATTAATCTTTTTACAGACCAAAACGTAAACAAAGTAGTATTAGGGTGGGAAATTCCAACAGCCGTTTTTCAGTCTGTTAATCCTGCATTTATTGTGTTGCTAGGTTCACTGTTTACCTGGCTATGGGGCTTTTTAGATAAAAGAGGACTAGAGCCTAATACTCCCCTTAAATTTGCCTTAGGTATTTTGCAACTAGGACTCGGATTTGTAGTGCTAGGCCTTTCTCAAAAGGCCCATACTAACGGTATTGTTCCGCTATATTTTCTTATTTTAGGATATTTGCTTCACACTACAGGTGAGCTTTGTCTTTCTCCTGTAGGACTTTCAATGGTAACCAAGCTTTCTCCCCCTAAATTAGTAGGTTTTATTATGGGAGCTTGGTTTTTATCATCCGCCTTTGCTCATAATTTAGGAGGAATTATTTCTAAAATTGCTTCTTCACCCGAGGGCCAAGAATGCAATACGGCAGTTTGCTTTTTACAGCGGTATTGTGAAGTTTTTATGCAAATAGGATATGTAGCCGTAGGAACGGGTATTTTCCTAGCTATTCTTTCCCCTTTAATCCGTCGTTGGATGCATGGCATTAAATAATAAGTAAAATATAAAAATTTAATGAGCAAATACAAAAACCCCGCTTTTAGCTAGCCTAGCTACTAAAGCAGGGGTTTTGTATTATTTGAAAACCAATCACATATCTACATTCGAATTACTAGGATTAACCTTAGGCTGCATTAAAAGTTTTATAAATTCTCTATCTGTTTTTATAAAATCAAGGATTCTTCTAGGCCCCTGATTGAGCTCATTGAAGCGGTAAAGGGCGTGCAGAAGTTTAGCTTCTCTATGTGAAGCTTGTCCGCTTATGGAAACAGCTGTAAGCTTAAGAAAAGAATTTATAATTTCTCCAAAATCTTCAGAAACAGTTTTGGCTTGCCTTTTCAAAGTGCTATAAATTTGCTTATATAATTCTAATTCATTTTCTAAGCAATATAAAAGTGCCAAGAACAGCTTGATTTCAATATCAATCACAGTATACTTTTTAAGTGAAACTTCGTTCCTTAGTTGATGTAAGTACCGAATTGCCTCTCTATACTCTTTTACATGATAGCAAGAAATTGCCAAGTACCGTTTAATGATAATAATTGCACTTACATCAGGCACATGTTGTATTTTTTCCTGAAAGTCCTCGGGATGATTTTCCTCATATAATGCCGCAGCATTATCTAACTGTTGATAGTAGTGTACTTTAGAAATCAAAAACTGTGGTGCGTACACAAACGTCGAAAGATGAATAATCAAGTGCCAAAACTGCAGGTTTATTTCTTCAAAATACTGGTGAGCTTTTTGTAAAATCCCATAATGACGATAATATTCAAAGCGTAGGTAGTTAAAAATGATCTCCAAGTGCACGTAGTAGGGGTCATTAGGATACTGATCAAAAATAGCATCTACTTTCATCAAAATCTCTTCAATAGTTTCATCAGAATCAAGGGCAGTATGCGGATAATGGGGAGCTACAAAAAGCTGGAAAAAAATGGCAACAATACTTTTATAAATATAAAGGCGGTGCGAATTATACATTCGAGATACATTTTCCAATTCCCCCTTTATTGTTACCATTTTTTCTACAGCAATTGACTCACGTGTTAGTAAGTACTCGCTGTAGGTCTTAGAAAACTCAGCTACTAAGTCCTCTGCCTTATCTATCGCCAAAGTATACGCCAAGTACTGGTTATACTTTTGCGAGTAAGTATAATAGTCACTGGTATGAAAATAAAGATGCTTAAAAGCACGATAAACACGCATTAACTCAAAGGGCAGATCATAGCCCTGCAAATCCTTTTCCAACTTTTTGAGTACAGCTAGAGCTATTTCTCTAGGCTGAGTATACATCAAATGTGGCAAATTATTCACCTGTTTAATGAGCTCTAACTGCGGAATATCCAAGCGTTGCAATACAAATTCTTGTATCTTTTGTTTTAGGCGGAATTTAAGAGTATAAAATGCACTGGGATTAACGTCTAAAATCTGAATCGCCTCAGCATCTGAATAATTATGTTCTCGAGCAAGTTTTAATAGCTGAGAGGACTTATCCGCACTACTTTCTTGCAACGAATTATAAAAATCTCTATAGTCTTCTTCACTTAGCTGCTTGAGAATGACATTGAGTGTTTTCATATCAGTTCAATTTCAAACTTTAATTTAACAAACTTGTGGGCTCTTGGTTTCTTTTTACATTATATACGCCTCTTCCATCGGCTACAGTGTATTCTTTACTTCCATGATATGCGACCATATTAGTTACTACCAAGCGATTCCCACTTCGAATCACCCGACCCTCTGCAATTAAATCATTCGGTTTACCAGGCAATAAATAATCAATGCGTATATCTACTGTAGAGATTCTATCTTCTAGTGAATTTAGAGTAGTAAGGGCTGCTCCACCCCCTGCCGTATCCAACAGTGTTGCTATTACCCCGCCATGAAGCGCAGGAATAAAAGGATTACCTATTAGCGTAGAATGAAAAGGCAAAAGCAAGCGAACAAAATCTTGCTCTAGCTGCAAAACTTTAATACCTAAATGTTTATTGAACGGAATCAATTCCTCTAATGCTTTTATAATTAAGCCAAACTTCCTATCTTCCATATTAGGCTCTCTCCACAAATTTCCTTTTAGTTACCCCAATCTACATTTTTACACTCCTTTACACTAATTCTTTCTTTATCAAATTTATCCTCATTTTCCCTACTAAACAATTTATACTAGAAAAAGTTTTTATTTACATTATTGTTTATAAATAATAATTACTATAAAATTAAGATTTTTCGTCTTATGCTTAAAAAACTTATATAAAAAACTATGAATTCTTTTTTTACCCTATGTCCAATACCAAACTAACTATTTTTTTTCAATTCTAATTGAGAGAAAATAAAAAAATTATATGTTTTTTAGAAAAAAAATAGATACTTCATAAATTAAAAATATCTCTTTTCAATATTTATTTAGTTAATTATGTAAACCTATTTCATTAATTTTATAGCCATAAAATGATTTTATATAATAAATAAATCAAATTAGATTACAATAAATGTAGCAAATCCACAAGCAAGTTAACCATAAAATAATTGTCGTAACAATGATTTTTTATAGGCCAGTTAGAATTACTTAAGGTATTTATGCACATGTAATTCTCAAAATAAATCGAAGAAAAATATCCTCATTAACCAAATAAAATTATGGCTATTCTAAAAATAGAACACATTGGTATCGCTATTCAGCCTAATCAAGAAAATATAGAGATTTTCAATAAGCTACTTTCCCAAACCCCTTACAAGGCTGAAATTGTAGAAAGCGAGGGAGTAAAAACTACTTTTTTTCAAGTAGGCGAATCTAAAATAGAACTACTAGAAGCTACTCAATCGCAATCCCCTATTGCCAAATTTTTAGAGAAAAGAGGAGGCGGTATTCATCATATTGCACTAGAGGTAGATTCATTAGAGCAAGAAATCCAGCGCTTGCAAAGTCTAGGCTTCGAACTTATCAACCCTGAGCCTAAAAAGGGAGCAGATAACAAATTAATTGTCTTTTTACACCCCAAATCTACTGCTAATGTACTAGTGGAACTTTGTCAATCTACTACCCCTTTAGAAAATAAAAAATAAGTTAAAAGCAATTTATTACCTTTTTACACTTCTTTAACTTTTTATCAATTTCTTATAATTATTTTATTTCATGTAAATGAAAAGGTAAGATATTTTATAAAAAAACAATGCATAAAAAAGCATTAGTTGGAATAATTTTTATGCTAACCCATGTATCTTACGTTATCGCTCAGGTTCAAGAATCCTACCCCTTTTTAGAGGAATGGAGTTGGGAAAATATATTATTTCCCGAACTCGCCTGCCAAACTATTATTTTTTATTCTAGGCCTGCTCGTCTATATCCATTTTCCTTTGGACATGCTTTCGTTTGCTGGCGTGAAACAAAGGATGGTCAAATTATTAAAGAAATTACTTACGGCTTTTATCCTGTATACAACAATGGGAAAAAATCTTTATGGCTGGAAGTAAAAGGGGGATTATTGAAAGGGTACATGGAAAATCGAAGTAATAGCCAATCTTTAGATTCTATAGTGGTATGGGTCTCGGAACGCACATTTCAACAAACGCTGGAAAAAGCCCAAAAAATGAACGATTCTACTTATCGCCTACTCAAAAGAAACTGTGTTAATTTTCTGGCCTACATTGCTAAGGAAGCGGGACTAAAAACACCTGCTCTTCGCAACGCCGCATTTCTACCTAAACTGCCTGCAACCTATTTAAAGCAACTTGCTCGTAAAAATAAAGGGAAAAAATTAAATAAACGCGGTTACCGCATACACGACCCCACTAAAATCAAGAGAATAATTCTAAGATTTGCTTTAGCTAGACGCAAGCGTTAAATCTACTCTATAGAATCTGTATATTCGCAGTCTAAATAGTCTAAATTTAAATTTAAGGAAATGCAAATTTTTGAAAAAGCAATAAAGCGCTGTTGGCTACCTCGAGATTTTCAAGTCACTACCTGGGAAGAACTTAGTCCTTATTTTGAAGAATTACTACATCGCCCTATCAAAAGCTACGCCGATTTATTAAAGTGGATGCAGGACAGTAATGAATTAGAGGCTGTTCTTCAGGAGGATTTAGCTTGGCGCTATATTCACATGAGCTGTGATACTCAAGATAAAAAAAAAGCCGAACGCTTTAACTATTTTATTGCCCACATTACCCCTAAAGTCTCAGAATACGAAAACCTTTTACTTCAAAAATACTGGAATTGCCTATTTCGCAATGACTTAGACCCTCAAGATTTTTACACCTATAACCTCAGGGTACAAAAAGAGCTCGAGCTGTTTCGAAAAGAAAATATACCCCTCAAAAGCCAAGTAGAAATAAAAGCTCAGGAATATGATGCAATAGTAGGAGCCGCTACTATAGAATACGAAGGAAAAGAACTTACTTTACAGCAGGCAAGTGCCTATTTGGAAAAACCCGACCGTAAAATAAGAGAAGAAGTTTGGAAAAAAATAGCCGAAAGAAGACTACAAGACGCTTCACAACTGGATGTCCTACTAAACGAACTAATTGAACTGCGCACCCAAATTGCAAAAAATGCAGGCTTTACTAGCTATAGCCTTTATAAGTTTAAGGAACTAGGAAGGTTTGATTATACCCCCGCCACATGCCAAGCCTTTCATGAAGCCATAGAAACAGCTGTTAAACCACTCATTCAAAAGCTTCTTAGTATACGCAAAAAAAAATTGCAACTAGAAAAGCTACGACCTTGGGACCTCAGTGTAGATATCTGGGGAGACCAACCGTTACAGCCCTTCCAAACTGCCGAAGAACTCCTTCAAAAGTCAATAGAAGTATTGCGGAAAATAAGACCCCTTTACGCAGAAGTTTTGGAAACTATGCAACAAATGCATCATTTAGACTTAGCTTCTCGAAAAGGTAAAGCACCTGGAGGTTATAATTATCCTCTCTATGAAACAGGTATTCCTTTTATTTTTATGAACGCCGTAGGCACCCAAAATGACCTTACTACTCTCTTCCATGAAGCAGGCCATGCAATCCATGCTTTTTTAACAAGAAATTTACCCTTCAATAGTTTTAGAGAAGTACCCTCTGAAGTAGCAGAGTTGGCTTCCATGAGCATGGAACTTCTCTCTATGCCTTATTGGAATATTTTTTACACTAATATTCGGGACTTCAAAAGAGCTCAAATTCAACAAATTACCCACTGCATCACTACCTTGCCCTGGATTGCTACAGTAGATGCTTTCCAATGGTGGCTCTACGACCATCCTAAACACCAGCCCACCGAAAGAAATGATAAGTGGGTAGAATATTACGAACAGTTCCATGGAAATGAAGTAGACTGGTCTGGCTTAGAGCATATCCGAAAGCATCAATGGCAACGACAATTACATATTTATACCGTACCTTTTTATTACATCGAATACGGGTTTGCACAACTAGGAGCCCTTCAAATATGGAAAAATTACTTGCAAGATCCTCAAAAAACCCTGGACCAGTATGAAGCA
>JANWXU010000049.1 GCA_025057395.1 Bacteroidia bacterium
TAGGCAAACTCGGAGCTGTGCATGCCTGGTTATTAGTATTCACTCCTGCCGTTATAGTTACTGTAGTATTACTTTGTAAATTATTTAGTCCGGGTATGTTCACCGTAGAATTTCCCGTACCCGTTAAAGGAGTTTGAGGAGTTCCATTAATACTGTAGCTTACTGACCAAGGGTGATTCACCGGTGGATTACCACAACTCATCCCAGAAATCGTAAGCGGCAAAGTAGCGCTACTACCCTGGCAAAGAGGACCTGCCGTACCTAAAGAAAGATTGGGAGCTGGCACTACTGTTACTTGTTGCGAAACACAGTATACATTCGAATTGGGGTAATTTCCACATGGCCCTGTGCCTGCTGTAATAGTAGCGTTAATCGTATAAGTGCCACAAGCATTATATGTCTTGTTTACGCTCGTTCCTGTACCTGTAGTACCGTCTCCAAAATCCCAGGTAACGTTTGAAATTGGTAAGCTAGAAGTTGCTGTAAAAGTAACAGGGCTTCCTACGCAAACATTAGTAGCACTTACAGTCACTTGGAAAGCCGTATTGGGAAGCTGCCCTCCACCTGCATATCCGTAAGAATCAAAATTTCCAAAACCATAGACTGTAACATAAAAGCCTGTTCCAGTAGAGGTTATTGTAGTATTTCCTGCACTAGGCAATTGATATTGTATTGCAGAAAGCCCTGAACCTCCTCCTACCGCTACCCAAGCCCCCGCCGGTGTGCAGCCCGGGCAATTAATATTTGCCGTGTTAGTAGAAGCTGTTACAACATTCACATTATGGCTACTAAACGTAGTCAAATTCATCCCCGAAACAGTTACATTGGTAGTAGACAAGTTATTAATAGGAGCTAAAAGCAAGAAAAATGGGTCACTCACAACACCATCACAAGCTTGCCCTCTACTAAACTGTGCCACTGCAATAGGATTATTTGCAGTGATATACCTTGGAATAGTAAACTGGTTGGCAGGAAAGGTTATATACTGACCGCAGTTGAGTACAGGAGATTGAGGAACGCCATCCACGCTTACAGTAGTATTATTAGCAATTGCCATTACCCGAATAATATCTCCACCCTGACGAGTACGAAGTGGTACAGTAACATACTGCGTACCAAACCTAGACATTGGAAATATCTGCTCGTAAATATGATCACACCACGTACACCCCCCTACGTTATCACAAATATTACCAGCAAATACTGCAAAGGGTGCGACACTTCCACAATTACTACCTTGAGACCTAACCCTACTCCCTGTAAGATCACCAGTAGCTTTAACTTGAATAACCTGACCTTGGTTGAGGGTTATGTTATTCACAGAACCCGCAGCCCACCCATTCTGCGTAGCCACGCTAGGTATAATTTGAAGTTGAGTATTGTTCTGAGTAGCTACTACTATAAATTGAGACTGATTGTGCCCAAAAATACCATTATGGGTAATCACCAAGTAATCAGTTCCTAGCAAAGGGGTAGGTAAAACAATAGAAGCATCTGTAGTTGCAAATGCTTGATTAAGCGCATACACATAAGCATTAGCAGTAGTTGTTACGCGTATAGCCTTGGCTTCTACCACACCACTTGTAGTTACTTGGCAAGCTATAGGTACATTCACTTGGACCGTTGAGTTGGCAGGAACTGCTACAGTTTGACTTAAAACACACCCTCCTCCTCCAAAAGCAGTAACAGTGGCACTATTAGCAACTGTAGAACTAATAAAAACGGAAAGACTAGCAGCTCCAAAACTGTTATCCTCAAATGCTAGCCAGAACTCCGTACCAGCCATTGATTGGGCACGGCTAAGTAAAGGGAAAATTGAAAGGATTAGTATAATGATAGGTTTATAAATATTTTTCATGGTACTTTCGAAGTTTAATTTTATTCTAGATTATTTTTATAAGTCCTACTACAAAGATTCACTTTTGAATTTTTTCTCTTTGACCTGTAACTAAGATTCTATATCCAATTCTTTGAAACCAGTTTTCAGAGCTTAGTACTTCAATAGAAGCATTAGGGTAAACAAGGCGAACTTTATTTTCTACCTCTGCTATAGAAGTATTACTATTAGTAGAAACTAGTAACACATGCTCCTCACTATCATTTTGATATCCCATATAACAACACACCCCTAGGTTTATTAAATTTTCTCGAACTGTCACTTCCTCGCCAGAAAAATTAGGCTTAATAAGTAATATAGTACCCTCGATTGCAGGGGCACTTGCTTGAGCAAAAGCAGTTGTTTTTTGTAACACAAAGCATCCCAACAGAAGAGGAATTATAATAGTAGAAATAAAAGTACGCATATGCAGTGCCTTGCTTAATAGGTTTCTTTCAAATATATTTCTATATTTCAAATATAAAACTAAAAAAAAAAAAAAAAAAAAAAAAAAAAAAAAAAAAAAAAAAAAAAAAAAATTGCAAAAAAATTATCCAAAATTTAATCAAAATAGACTTATTAAACTACCTAAAAATTTTTACTCGTAATTAATTACTTCAGTTGAAAAACGAGCAATAAAACCTATGTATTCAAGAACGCACTAGTTATATTTGCCTACATGCCACAGTTATTGGGTCTGAAAAGAGTATTTTTGATTAGTAGTATTCTTTTATTATTGAGCATATGCGGCTGTACTCTGATTGAAAAAATTAAGTGTTTCCAAAAAACAAGAAGTAACAAAAACCTTGCGGTTTTTACATACAAATGCCTGCCAAATTTTGAACTCTTGCATAAGCCTACTAAAGACCCCGTAGTAGCCCTAGCTATCATATTCCCGATCCTACCAGAAAATTTAAATTCTTCCTTGCAGGGGGTAGAATCACTAGTTTTACAAACAATTATACAGGGCGGAAGCCTGGGACTTAGCAAAAAGCAATTTCAAGCTCAATTACAAGCGCATGGTATACAATTAACTACCCAAGTTTATGCAGACTACGTAACCATTCAAATGCTATGCCTCAAAAAACACTTTGCCTACGCCCGAGACTTATTATTTGAAGCCCTAGTAGAACCAGCCTTCGAAATAGGGAATTATCTTCAAATTCGGCAAAGGCAAGCCTTAAAGCAGAAACAAGTCTTAGAAGAGCCTAAAGAAAAATTTCTATGGCAAGCTCAAAAATACTTTTTTAAAGAACATCCCTATTCCTTCTCGCCCCTAGGTACTTACGAAAATTTAGTAACTATTACCAGAGATTCTGCATTTGCCTTTTATAGAAAAGTTATTCAAAAATACCGGCTAAAGGTGGCCATCATAGGAGATATATCAATAGATTCATTAGCAACTTATCTGCGTAATTTACCTATAGGAGGCGAAACTTTGGCAGCTCACCCCTCTGCGCCTAACTTTCATTCTCTTAAAAGCCACATAGAAATTGATAAAAGTATTTCAGCTAGTTATATCGAGGGAAGATTTCTAGCACCTTCACCACAAGAACGTAATAGCATAGTTTTACAAATTGCGCTGATTGTTGCGCTAGAAAAATTGAAAAAAGAACTATGTTTACGCAAAAACCTTACTTGCGATATTAACCTTTGGTATAATCCTTGTGCTGCTAGCCATACAATAGTCTCTTATGTTGCAAAACACCCCGAACCTACTATTTTCGCTTTTAATCGTATTCTAAAAGAATTAATAGACAGAGGATTCAGCATAGAAGAAATAGAAAATGCCAAGATAAAGTTAATTATGGGCTACTACTTAAAACTACAGTCCAAAGAAAATCAAATTGAGGAACTAGCAAGGCAATTACAACATAAAAATTGGGAGTTAATGCAAAATTTTCCAGAAATTGTAAAAGCAATTACTCCTGAAGAAGCACTAAAAATATTTAGGCAATACTTACGCAACGGAAGCTGGTATGTAATAGCACATAGCGATAAAATTACTAAAGATATACTAGGGCGATACTAGCTATTAGGCTATTCCCATTCATTCAGTATTCGATGGGCAGCAATAATACCGCTTAGAGTAACCCCTGGTATCCCCTGCCCTGGGTATACAGTATCACCACAGAGGTAGAAATTTTTAAAGGGCGTAATAGCACTGTTCCATTTGTAAATGGGCCTTTGCATCGATTGCGGAATTCCCCCTACCGATCCTTCATGGCGATAAATCCAATCTTGCCAACTTAAGGGAGTAGAAGCATGTAAATATAAAATTTTAGATTCCTGAAAGCCCCCCAAATTTTGCCGTAAGTAATTTAGTATGAAATCTAATACCTGCCTCTTAGTTGTTTCATATTCAGTTTTAGAAAGCATAAACCACTTTTTAGGATTCTCAGCATGAGTAGAAATTGCTAAAACTCTTTCCCCAGGCTTACAACGCTCGCTATCATTAGGCATAGAAAGAGAAACAAATATTGATTGCGACTCACAAAAGGGGATAATTATTCCCTGGGGCAAAATAAACTGATGATGTAAAGTTAAATGAGGGTCGAGGTGGTCCTCTATAGCTATTCCTACAGTAAAAGCTCCCCAATAATGGTTAAACTTAGCAGCTAGCTTTGCAAAGTAAGCTTGCATCACTCCATTGCAGAGAGCAGCAAGATTCCAAATAGGAAGATTAACTAAAACTTTTTGGGCAACATAAACATTTCCTTTTTCCGTAATAATTCTATAAGTCTGTTTTCTGGCTGGTAAAATGTTTACTACTTTGTTTCTGAGTAGTAGTTGAGAACCGTAGGCTTCCAATTTTTGAATCAAAGCTTGGGGAAGCTGTAGCATGCCACCGGGTAAGTAATAATTGCTATAGTTAGTATAAGCTAGGGCTGGAGCAGCAAACAAAACAGGTGTAGCTTCAACAGTAGACTGAGCTGTAATTAGTAATTGTTGATTAAGAAAACGAATTAGGCGAGTATTTTCCTCTAGCTCTAAATCAACTAGCAACTGTTGCATCGAACGAAAAGCATAGCGCAGCTTTGGCAGGTCTGTAATAGAATTTTTAATGAGTAAAGTAAGTAGGTCTTTAATAGAAGCGGGGGGAAAACGTAAGTTTCTTGAAGAAGCTTTCCACACAAAGTCACTTAGATTAAAGATTAGGTTCCATAGTTTTTGCTGGCCTCTAGGAGCACCGAAAGTATCTAAAGCTATATTGAGCCACTCATTTTTACTTTTAGGGCGCAAGATGGGCTTTCCATCCATCCAGACGGTCATTGCGGGTTCGATTTCAATTTTAGGTAATGTTAGTTCAAGCTCTTTTTCTAAAAAAGCAAGCGGTTGATTTTCATCAAAGCCCATTAGAGTAGTAGCACCTGTTTCAAAAACAAATCCTTTACGCCAGTATGAGGAGCAGCAACCACCGGGTAAATAATTAGCCTCTAAGACAAGTACCCTCATGCCCGCCTTTGCTAATAAAGCAGCAGCTGATAAACCCCCTACCCCTGCTCCTACTACAACTAAGTCATATATCATAAAAACTAAATTATACCTTTACAACATAAAATTCATAGAGCTCAATTCCCTACAGATAGCCTAAGTACTACCCATTGATTAATAGGGTGGCAGTCCCCAATTTAAGTTCTTCCTACCCATTATATTACAAGAGAAAAACCAATTATTATTCCTTGGAGCGTAGGATATTTAAAGAAATAATTTTTTGAGAGGGATGTAAGCGTAAAAAATAATTTATATTTTTATAATTCCAATAGTAATTTCCTAGTGCTCCTTGATTTATTACTCCTAAAGCTGCATTAAGATATTCTACCCACTGGAGGTACAGAAGCTTAACTTTGTTTTCTTGCTCGCATTCCAGATTAATAATAATGCTTGTTAGTTGAGAATTTTGAAAATAAAATTCTACCTCATATTGGATAGCATTAGGATAAATAAAACGATAAACCAGCCCTAAAGAATCTTGGTATAAAGGAGCATAAGAAGCCATGGCGTGAATCAGCTGTGCCTTAGAAGTTCCAAGGGGTGTTTTTTTGATTAGCTCATGAATCTCCTCAATGAGCTTAGTACTTTGTTCAATAGAGCTTGAAAAGGGTAGGGTACTGCAAGCTATTTGCAGAAAGAGGATAAAAAAAGTATACCTAGCAATTAATAGACGAAAGAACCCAAAGAATAGCTTTCTTCGCATTAAAAATCACGAACCACGCCTCCTTGTTGGTTTTCAGGACCCTGCTTATATATCTTTTTACTCCAAATTTGGATATAACAGTTCTTATTTTCTAGCCTAAGGCATAAGCCCACGTCTTCCCCTATCCACCAATAGCGCCAAACCCCCTTATCATAATTTTTAAAGACCGGAAAACCATAACGCGACTCAATTCTATTTTTCAAACAAAAAAACATATCTAAGGACGCAGTAATTAATACACCACAAAATAAATTTTTACAACTTTCGTACTCGATTGATTCTACTAAACAACCGTCGACCATTAAGTCTTCGGCATGTCGCTCATATAATTTGCCGTTTTTTTTAGATTGGCGTATTATAGAATTAGCAAGTAAAGTGTCGATATTCATTCCGAATTTTAGCTCTCTAAAACCATATCTTTTATCGAGCTCTTCAATAGTTTGGCCCTGCAAGAAATTTAATGCTAACATAATTAGTAGGAAGGGGAAGCAAATTTTCATTTTAGTAGCCAATTGAATTATCCACAAAGTTAAAAAATTAAAATAACAAGAATGGGAATAAAAATAGAATTTGTTAAAAACAATTCTGAGCAATACATAAATCTACAAAAAAATTAGGCGTTACAGAAACTGTAACGCCTAGCGCCTGAAAATATGATAAGGCTTACATTACTGGTATATCACTTCTGGCTGCTACCCGACGAGTATAGAAAGGATCAATAATTAGAGCTGCAATATCACTAACCCCCTTTCTAATTTCCTCTAACGCATCAGGCTTATTGCGCACTAATTCCACCGTACTTGTAATCAATTGTTTGGCACGAGCCGGATTTTTCCATTGAATTTTATTGTAATCTTCCGAGAATTGGTACAATAACCCGACCCAAAAATAAGGATCGTAATAATCAAAATACTCAAAAACAAATTTACGTACCTGCCCATATACTTCTTCTATATAATGAGAGTCTTTGGATTCAATTGCTTGCGCAGCAAGCGACTCCAATTCTTTCAAAATTTCGGCAGTTTCTTTATCGCCGCGTTTGATATTCAACTCTTGGGCGCGCTGCAGGGCTTCATTGAGCATGGCAATATGCCGTGGTACTTCGAAAACACTTTCCTTTGCGTCTAATGCCTTCATTAGCTCCCGCAAACGCTCCTTCACTTGTTCGTTGGTATCCCGTGTTACTTTGCCCTTTTCAAATAATTGTTTTATTTCCCTAAGCTCAGCAGCCAACTGTTCTTTTTCTTGCTCTTCTAAAAAAGGCGCAAAGCTATTAAAAGTATTTTCAGCAAAACTAATAAAATTAGCTAACTCTGTAGGATTTGTAGCTTTAGTAGTAATTTCTATTTCTTTTTCTATGGTTGCATCAATGGAAGGCAAAAAGACCGTAAGCCGAGCTTTGCGCGACTCGTTGATATAGAGAGTTACCTCCATTTCACTACCGGCAGGCACATATTCCTCTACATCCAACCCACTGATTTCAAGTTCACCAGCAAATTCATTATACAAAGGACGAGTATTATTTTCTCCTTCATAAATTACAATTTTAATTTTTTCGTCCGCATTACCAGGTTCAAGGTCGGTCTGAGTTTTGAAGGTAGCTCTCCCTCTAGCAGGCAGGGGCACATTTTTACGAGTCCCCTCAAAAGCAGTTAGAACTTCTTTACGTTTACCTCCCTCAATAACTTTTACAGAGGCGATACCGTAGTCATAGGGCAAAGTAGGCTGCGCTAATTTTAACCCATGTACTACCGTAAAAGTATCGGGCTGAACGAAAATTCTATTACCCTGTGCATCCCAAGCCTCTATAGTAAATACATTCGTCTGTCCCTCTTCAAGAGGAATATCTAATTTGAGGTTTTCGCTCAAAGTAATACGGCCGCTACTCCAAGTTTTATTTTTTTTAGCAATTTCTATTTGCACTTCAGAATCAAGCAGAGCATTCATAGGCTTAATCTCTATCGAAGTCAAAGCCTCCTGAATAGTACTAGGATATACCAACTCTAGTTGTAACTTTGTAGTATCTCTATATTGCAAATGCTCTGGCAACGGGCAATTAGAAGCATAAATAGCCGCTCCTCTTGCTACGGCAGTCATAGGGTCAACGGAAGTATCTATATGAGGAGTAAGATGCTCTTGAAGCAAGCTTCTTAGAAGAGGGCTATAAGTTGGTCCTCCTACTAATATTACTTCACTGAGAGCAGAAGGCTCAATAGAGTTACGCTGAAGTAGCCTTTTGGCGATATTAATTGTTCTCATAAAGATAGGAGTAGCAACCCTTTCGATATCACTAGCCTCAATAGTAAGGTCCAACTCCATTTCCTCATTTACATCATCACCGCAGAGGGGCTCATCCGTAACTACGTGTACTCTACTATGGGTAGAAAGCTGAATTTTAGCTTCTTCAGCAAAAACTTTAAGTCTTTCGCGTAATAGGCGAGCAAAAAGCAAATCTTTTAGCTTGATATTCAAAGTATAATTTTTTAACAAGTAAGGAATGAAAATTTCATCTACAATCTTAAGGTCAATATCTTTTCCCCCTAAGTGGTTATCGCCATCTGTGTCTACTACTTTCATTTCTCCTTTTTCTACGGTCATAAGAGCTACGTCAAAAGTTCCGCCGCCTAAGTCGAAAACAAGCCAATAACCTTTTAGATTAGTAGGATTAATACCATACGCAAGAGAAGCTGCAATTTGCTCTTGAAGAAGTTCACAGTGCTCGAAGCCTGCTAACTTAGCGGCCCTCAAAGTAGCATCTATTTGTACTTGACGAAATTTGGCGGGTACTGTAATAACAGCAGCCAGAAGCTCTTCTTCTTTAACAAAGCTTTTGAGGGTCTTAAGCACCTGAGCAGAAAGCTCCTCCGAGGTGAAAGAACGGTTCAAATTAGGGCAAAAGTAAGTTTCGTCCGTACCCATTGTTCTTTTGAACTCAATGTAGCTATTGCCCTCTTTTTTATTTTCTTTTTTTGCAGAATAAACTTTATAGTTTTTTAGTACATGAGCACTTTCTTCCTTATATCCATTCAATGCTTTATCGCCTACAAAAATTTGTCCTTTTTTATTAAAATATACACAAGAAGGAAGCGTTTCTTTGCCAGTATCTGTTTTATAGAGCTTAAGCTCACCATCTGAAAAACTAGCAATTGCCGAATTGGTAGTACCTAGGTCTATTCCAAAATCAATTCTTGTTCTTATCATTTTGTTAGTTCAGAATAAAACATTTATCTTTTGCACCTAACTTGTAAATTTAGTAAAAAAAAATCGTTAAGTTGTTAGCCGCTAATTGCTACCTCCACACTTGCTATTCGCAGGAGCTCACCCTTATAAGACACCTGTGGACGTACTACTTTAGTGATGATAGGATGGTCAGCATCAAAGCCTTGGGTGGGAATAAATGTGGCTTCTACGTTCATTCCTTCCAAGTAGGGCTTACCCGTGTAGTCTGTAATCTGGTAACCCTGTTCCTCTAGCTGTTCTTCAATTCGCCTGATGGCATTTTTAAGCGCAGATAGTCCTTTAGTTTCGGGGGGCATACTAGCTACTCGCAGCTTCATTCGGTGCAGCTCCTCGCTTACTTTTAGCGCTAGTGTATGCTGCTCTGAGAGGGAGTTATTATCAGTAGTACTCATAATAGTATTCATACTAGAAGAAGCTTCTTCAGAAATTGGAGTAGTCGGGAAAACTGTATTTTGCTTCCAGCTGTTTTCTAAGGCTTTAGCCTGCTCCTGAAGCAATTCTAAAATATGAGAGCTTAAATTTTCTATCTGCTTTTGACTAGAAGTTGCTAACATTTCAAACTGCTGCTGTAACTGATCTATTTTTTGATTCCATTTTTGAGAAAGTAATTCAAATAAAATGAAATTAAATAAAAGAACACTCGTGAAAGCAACTCCCCAAAATACTTCTACCATTGGATTTTAGTGAATTTTATGCTAATAAATAAATTTTAGACAAAGCTTTAATTAAGAAATTATTGGCTTAAGTGTAACAAATATCAAAAATTAACTAAATTAGTAACACAAAATAGCCCATAAAATAAAAATAAAAGATACTCCAATGCCTCAGATTGAAAATTCAAAGATTACGGAAGGAATTAAGATTAGTGTAGAAACTTTTTTTAATGAAGACGAATCTTATGCTACTCCTCCAAGGTATTTATTTTCATACCATATCAAGATTAGCAACGAATCTGATCAAACGGTTCAACTTTTACGTAGGCACTGGGAAATAACCGATGCATATGCACATGTAAAAATTGTAGAAGGGGAGGGAGTTATTGGTGAGCAGCCAATCATTTTACCAGGAAAAAGCTTTGAGTACGTAAGTTTCTGTATTTTGAAGACGCCTATGGGCAAAATGGTAGGATACTATGAAATGATAAAAGTAGGAAAGAAAAATGAACCTCTAAAAACTGATATTCCAGAATTCTATTTAGTAGCACCTTTTTTAATGAACTAAAACCCAACAAATGGCTACTTCAAATAGCTACACAGCCCTAGTTCGCTATTTAGGTAATTTACGAACAGAAGTTACCCACCCATCAAGCGGTAGTATTTTATATACAGACGCACCTAAAGATAATTACGGCAAGGGGGAAAATTTTTCTCCTACCGATTTGCTTGCTTGCAGCTGGGCAGCATGTGCAAGTACTATTATAGGTATTGCCATTGAACAACAAAAATTACCACCTTTAGAATTTACTTGCACAGTTCAAAAAGTTATGCAAAATAACCCTAGAAAAATAGCCAAACTTTCTCTAGGTTTCTACATCAAAGGCCCAGAACTTACGCAAGAACAGAAAAAAATACTAGAAGAATGCATATGGCAATGCCCTGTTTCGCTTAGCCTAGATCCTAATATAGAAAAAAAAGCAGATATATTTTTTGAAGTATATGTCTGAATTATTAATTAACGACCTACAAATTCCTTACCAAATTCAAAAAGGGAAAAAAGGGCGCATTAGTTTAAAAATTAAAGACGGCAAGCTTTGGATTACTACTGAGAGTGGAAGGCTGCAAACAGCGGATAGCGAATTCCTAAAAAAAAAGGAAAAATGGGTCTATAAACACTTTTTAGAACAACAGAAAAAAGAAATTAGTAGAAAAAAATTCCTGGAACTTCTTCCTAGCCAAATTTTATGGCAGGGTCAATTAGTGGCAATTGATTGGAAAATTGGAAAAAAGAATATTTATCAATTACGGACAGATAAATTTTTTGAAGTCTATACTACCCAAGAGCTTTCGTATACTGAAAAAAAAAGAGCGATAAAAGAAATTCTAAAAATTGAAGCCAGCCGATATTTGAAAGCAAGGCTCACCAATATAGCTAGCCTATTACAGCTAAAGGTAGAGAGGGTAAGTATAAAAGCTCAAAAATCAAAATGGGGCAGCTGTTCTAGCAAAAGAAACATTAACCTAAATTGGCACCTTGCTTTATTGCCTCCTATACTAATAGAATATGTAATTTATCATGAACTCCTGCACCTACAGGAAGCAAACCATAGCGAACAATTTTGGAAATTAGTAGAAAAATACGTTCCTAACTACAAAGTATTGGATAAACAATTGAGTGAATACGAATGGGTAATCGGGATTTTAGACTAAAAAAAATTGACTTCGAAAATTTGATAATTTATGAAGATGCTGAGCTGCTTTGCATTAATAAGCCTGCGGGTGTAAGCTGCATTAGAGAAAGATTTTTGGCAAGTCATTTAGATCTACTCAGTTTATCACAAAAATATAATCCCAACTTAAAACTTTGCCATAGAATTGATAAATATACTTCAGGAGCCCTTCTTTTTGCCAAAACCAATAACTCGTATTGTACTATTACCTATCAATTTCGTAAAAAAGAAATTATCAAAAAATACTGGGCTATAGTAGGCACAGCAATACAGCTGAAAAACGTGGCTGTTAACAAACCCATTAGAGTAGGGAAAAAAGGAATTTCTAGAATTGACCCTATCAACGGAAAAAAAGCTATCACTATTTTTAACACCCTCCAGCAATTTAGACATTACAGTCTTATAGAATGCCAACCTATAACAGGTAGACAACATCAAATTCGAGTACACCTTGCTTATTTAAGGTTGCCAATTGTAGGGGACGAAACATACGGTGGAAAGCCCTTATTTTTATCGCAATTAAAGAGAAAATATAAGTACAGCAAAGAGCAAGAAGAAGCGGCGCTAAATATTTCTTATCTTTTACATGCTTATTCTCTAGAATTTACTCATCCTAAAACTGGCGAAAGATTACTCATAGAAGCACCAGCCAATAGAAACTTCCAAACATGCTTAACAGTACTTAGCAAATACGATCAACTGCCTAGTACTCAGCAGATAAAAGAATTTTTTTAGGCTATATTCTGCAAAAGTAATGAGAAGTTATTATACCGCTACGCAGTCTTTTACCTATAATTTTTCATTAGGTATATTGCTTCTAGGCTTATATCACCTAACCCTCCACCTTATGCCAGGCGAAACCACTACCATTAACGCTATCGATCATCTGTTTCAAAAAATTATTTCTCTCATACCTAATGGGCTAATGATTGTCAATATATGTATTCTTGTAGGGGGAGGATTTTATTTATTTTGGGACTATAAAAAAGGAATTCGCTTGAAAATTACCTATCTGATTTTTATGCTGCTAGAAGCTATTGTTTGGAGCCTACTGGTATATTTTAATCTTAGTTATTTTGTACTTAGAATTCCAGTAGTGGGAGAAATGTTACAAAATCAAATTGGCGGAGCTCATCTTTTGCTTATACCGTCCCTACAAAATATTAGCCTTTCTTTAGGAGCAGGTTTCTACGAAGAACTTTTTTTCAGGCTTATTCTTGTAAAAATCTTTTCTCTTGGCATGCTACTTATGTTGCGTAATCCTAATAGTCTTCCAAATGCCATTATAATTGCTCTTACAAGTGCTATATTATTTTCTGCTGCCCATACCAAATTACTGATTGGAGAACTGGGAGAAGATTTTAGATGGTATAATTTTATCTACCGTATTGTGTTTGGCTTATTCATGAGTTTACTTATCATTTTCCGAGGATTTGGCATTGCGGCTTGGTGTCATGCTTTTTACGATATTTGGGTCTTTAGTAACAACCCTAACGCATAGTCTAATTTAACTACCGCATAATTTATTGTATGATAGTAGTAGCAGTTGTAGTGTTACTAGGCTATTGTTATTCTATTGCTCAGACGAGTGCATATAATGCATACAAGGAATTTCAGGTAAAGCGCAGTACGCTTCGATTTTTTGTTCAAAAAAAAGAATGGAAAAAAGCCGATAGCCTCCTTAAAACGCTAGAAAACAAATACGGGAGGGCTCCCCTCCTGGAAAAACTTCAAAATAAATATCAAAAACAAAAAGAAGAACGCACTAGCATTTTAGAAGCCCTCGCAGCCCAATACTACAAACAAAGAAAAGTTATTAAGGCAGCACCCCTTTATAGGGAATTAATTGAACTTGCGCCTAACAATTTATTTTTTCACCTTCGATACGCCTCTTGCCTAGAAGCCCAAAATCAAAATTCCTTAGCTTTAAGTATCTATCACAAAATACTTTCCCAATACCCAGATTATAGCGATACCCTTATGCTCAAATACATATACCTCTTAAAAAAAGAAGAAAAATATGAAGAAGCATTACAAATAATTATGGCGCAAAAAAAAAAAGCAATTTTTCTACTCAACTGTACAAAGAAATTTTAGAAAGGGAGTATCAAACACTTAATAAACTTCCTGCTACCCCTGAAAATAGGTATCAGCTGAGTAATTTACCCTTTAACTCCCCTTTTCATGATTACCACCTAAATCCGTGGATTGCCTCAAAAGAAGATACCTTTTTGATCTTTACTTCGCATCGCCCTCTTTCTCAAAGTTTTCGTAAGTATTTATTTAATGGTCAGCCCTTTAGTAACCTATGGATTCTTCGATTCAAAAAAGCAAACTACTATTCCTTAACCCCCCTAGGAAAACCATTTTACACTCCTGCCAATGAAGGCAATATTGCAATTCACCCTAGTGGGAACTTCGCTTTTTATTCCATTTGTAATCAGGGAAAAACGCAGAAAGGAGATGGATGTGAAATTTATAAAGTGTGGTACGATAGAATCCGTAGCAAATGGTATCGTAAAGAAAAAATACCCGAGCTAGCGCATAGTTCTTCCATGGGGGGCTTAGCTTTGGAAAGGAGGAAAGTGGCTGAAAATTATGATTCTCATCCTGCCTTTACTAAGAACGGGAAAATTGTTTTTTTTAGCTCTCGGCGTCCTGGCGGGTATGGAGGCTCCGATATTTGGTTTTCGAAATTGCAGCCTAATGGCTTATGGAGTCCTCCGCAAAATGCAGGCCCTCTTATTAATTCACCTTTTGATGAAATTTATCCTCAGCCTGCGCCTGATAATAGTTATCTTATTTTTTCTTCAAACTTACCAGGCAGCCTTGGTGGCTATGATTTATACCGTGCTTACACTGCAGATACTTTTCAGTCCTTTTATAAAAAAGACTCCTTCCCCCCCCCATTAATTCTTCAGCGGATGATTGGGCATTCACTTGGCTTATTCAAGACTCGCTTGGGTATTTAAGCTCTAACCGTCCCAAAAGTAGGGGTCAAAAAGGACAAGAAAATAGCAAAGGGGGAGATGATATTTGGCGCATCCTCTACCGAAAACCCCAAAAAGGAAAGATAAAATTTCAAATTACAGTACATAATGAGGTGGCGCAGCCTTATGAGAAGCCGGTTCTTATTCGAGTAGTGCAAAAAATTAATTTTATACAAAAAAAAGATACTGTTCTGCATTATCATCCCTCTCAACTTTTGGAATGGCTTACAGCAGATTCGGGAAACTATTTTTTTTCTAGTTTAGAAACTCCTTACTATTTCTGGGATACAATAAATTTTAGCATTAACCATATACCCTTAGATACTATCATTACTATTCCCCTTACACTTAGAAAAAAAAGTATTGATTATTGCCTAGTGCAGTATCAAAGAGACGAATTATTAACCGAAAATCACATTTACCTAAAACAATACCAAATGCACAAAGAAGGCGAATGGTCACTCGTGGATTCTATCCCACTAGTAGCTAGTGATTCATCACTCAAAGTCTTTTTTCCTTCTTGGCATAAACCCTACCGACTAGCCCTATATATTCAACATACGCAAAAATGGGAAACTTTTTTTACCCACCCCTTACTCGAAAAAAATTGCATTGTGCAAATTCCTTCTTGGGAAAGTCTGGTTCCAGAATCCACAAAAATAATTTTACAAGTAGTAGATAAAAAAGACCAGTCGTATATCCCAGAAAGCCTAGTTCAAGTCTATAAAAAAAGTAATAATAGTGAATGGGAACTTATCTTTAGCAACAAGGTAGATACAGTACTAAAGGGAACTATAATGCTTGAAAATTGGAAAGGGGGACAAAATTATCGTATTCAAGTAAGTGCTCCTAAATACTTATATGTCGATACTGTTATTTTCTTTTCAAATACCAGAAGGCAAGTACACAAAATTGAGCTCGAAAAATTCATACTTGAGCATAAGTATTTATTACGCTATGTTTACTTCCCCCTAGATAGTTGGCAAATTACAGCTTCGGCAGAACTTATTTTAGAAAATTTAGTTATTTTGCTAAAAGCTAACCCTTTACTAAAAATACACTTGATTGCACATACAGATACGCGGGGAGAAGCAACTTATAATGATTTTTTATCTCTTAAGCGAGCTCAAACATGCCAAGATTACCTAATACGCCGAGGTATTGCTAAAGAAAGAATAAAGATAGAAGGAAAGGGAGCCAAAGTTCCACTCATAAGGGAAGAAAAAAACGAAGAAGACTTTCAAAAAAACCGAAGACTAGAGTTTATTCTTTATAACTAAATTTGAAAATTCTTCACTAAAAGAATAGGAGAAATGATTTCATTAAGTATTAAGTTCGGCTATTGTCAAGTAATTATGTGCTGATGTTTTATGTAATTTATCACTTCCTAAACTCATTACCAACACAGGAATATTGAGCGCTCCTAACACGTCAAACCATTTTTCAGAATAGACCACGTCTTCAGTAATAATATATTGCAAGCTAGGAAAATATTTTTTCTTAATTTTGCTAAGTAAAAATTTATATGCTACTTTAGCCTTTAAATATAGCCAAAGAGGAACCTTATGGTTACTTGTTTTCAATTTGCGAAACTTGACTACTATTTGAAGCGCAGCATCTAAATGCCGGGCTTTCCATTTTTCTTGCTTTTTAAAGTCTTCTTTAATTTTATTAAAGATAAAATCAAAGCTATCTAACTTTGCTACTAAGCAGGTAGGGGCAATATTTCTTAGGTCTTCTAAAATATTATCGATATTTTCAACAAATTGAATTTTAGTTTGTAACAACAAAGGAAAGTAAAAACCAGCTATTTTCTCAAGCAAGTAAGCTTGAGATAGAATAGATAAAAAAACTTTTTGGTTTGTAAAATGTTGCCCTGTGGCAACCCCCAACTTAATAGTTTTTAATATTTGTTGGTGTGAAAATGAGTAGGGTAGTGGTTTGGCAGTATGAGTATGGAAATAAAAGATAGTGGAAGTTTCGAGGGGCTTTAGGCTATTTCTCCTCTCTTTTAGTAAATTGAGATTTTCACGCCAGAAAATCTTACCCCATTCCACTGCATAACTCAAGTCAGTAATTCTATCGGCTTCTTGCAGCTCGTCATCCCTTGATATGTAACAAATAATTTCTAACTGGGGTGTAAAAGAATCTAACCAAGCTTTGTTATTAAAATAGCATCGATATTCTGAGAGAAATATGAACTTGGGCTTTGTTTCTCGAATAATTTTTTGGGCAATTTCTACCGAAGTATCTGGGGGTATGTAAATACTAACACCACCTACAAACTGAGCAGCCCAATCTATATATACACCAAAAGGGCTATTTTTGGTGAAAAGTACTATCTTATCCCCTTTTTTAAGTTGCTTAGAAAAAAAGTAAGCCGCAATACACCACGCTAAAGCATTAAGTTGTTTATATGAAAAAGTTTGGTTACCTAAGACTAAAAATACCTCATCTGTGTTAACATTTTTTAGTACATAGTCCCACAAGTCAGGTAGTGTTGAAACCTCATCAAATATCGTGAGTTTCATTTACTTCTAGCTTAGGTTTAATCTTGTAAAAATACTATTTTTGTAATTGTTGAAAAAAAGAAATTCAAGAATAAATTAGTTTTAATGTTTAAAGATTATCGATCTTTGAAAAAAATAGCTTTCCATGTTTTTCTGTTCTTTTTGACCTTTATTACTACCACCCTTGCAGGTGCTGAGCACGTTACTAATAAATTCTGGTTTTCTTATCGTACGCTGGACCCTCTTACCCTAGCAGATTTTCCTAAGGGATTACCATTTTCGATATCTTTTCTTCTTTTTTTGAGTTTCCATGAATTTGGGCACTATTTTGCAGCTGTTTATCATAGAGTAAAATGTACCCTGCCTTATTTTATTCCCTTATATTTACCGCTTTCGCCTCCTACTATAAGCATTGGCTCAATGGGGGCAATTATTCGAATTCAAAAAATGCCAGATTCTACCGTAAAAATTTTTGATATTGGTATTGCAGGTCCACTGGCGGGTTTTGTCATTTCTCTTCTACTTCTTGTTTATGGTTTTACCCATCTACCCTCCAAGGAATACTTATTTGAAATGAACCCTGATTACATAGAACGATTTGGGCATGTGCCCACAGAAGAAGAAATACTAGAAGCAATGCCAGAAAATAGTTCCCTTTTCACCGTAGGTAACTCCTTGATTTATAAGTTTTTTGAAACGTTTATAGCTAATCCCGAAAAAGTTCCTAATCACTTTGAAATATTGCACTACCCTTTTCTTTTTGCAGGCTTTATTACTTTATTTTTTACTGCTCTTAACTTATTGCCTATTGGACAGTTAGACGGGGGCCATATTGCATTTGGACTCTTTGGAAGAAAAGTTGCTAATCAAATTTCCAAAGCCACTGTAATTGCCATGTTGGTGTACGGAGGCCTAGGAATTCTCCATTTCAATGAGCCCTTATGGCAAATTAAATTTGGCTTTTATCTCCTTTACTTATTTTTCGTAGTCTCCAGCCTTGTCAAAAGTAAAGATATCAGAATAATGAGCTTACTTATTTTATTAATTTTATCTCTACAGCAATTAATTCAACTCTACTGGGAAGAAGCGGAGGGGCACTTATTGTGGCTAATTTTCGCGCTGATAGCTGTAAAGTGGATTGGAGTTGAGCATCCGCCAGTAGAGTACGAAATTCCGCTTAATTTAAATAGAAAAATTCTAGGATATCTTGCTATTGTTATATTTATCATTAGCATTACACCTAAGCCTTGGTACTTCACCACTAAAAAAAATAACTCTAACCTTATTTTTTCACAAGCCCATTCTCGATGACTTTTGATGAATTTTTAAATAAAAAGAAAATAGAAAGTCAAAAATTAAAAATAATTAACCCCTCGCTTTATGAATATCTACTAAATGAATATAATATCTTAGGACAGGCTGCTTTTGAACAAAGAAAAAAATTTATTATAAATGAGCTGAGAATTTGGGTGAATTCCACTGAACCTATTTATCCTCCGTCTGATACCAGTTCTTAAACATTTACAATTTATTATGAATTACTCTAAAATAATTTTCGGTTTATGGGTTTCCACTTATCTAATTCACGGGTGGTTAAAAGCACAAGTATATGGGGGATATTGGCAAAACCAGGTAAAAAAAAATATACCATTGAATTGGAAAGCTATAACTACCCAACAATTTGTATTGGTTTATCCTGACAATCAAAGAATACTAGCTGAAAATACCCTCCGATTAGCACAAAAAGCTCTACACGAGCTTAACACAGAACTAGAGTATTTTCCTATCAAAAAAATTAAAATTGTTTTATACAAAGATTTCTACCATTTTATTTACGCTACCAACAATCCTACTATCGAAAATTGGAGCATACATTGGAATACTTCCACTGGTCAAAATACCGTAGTCCAGAACAATTTTAGTAAAAATATTCTCCGTATTTTTTTCAATACCTCATTTGGACAATATTATCAAGATATTAAAACCCAACTAACTTATGCCTTGCTAAATGAAATGTTATATCAAAACGAAGCCAGCAGCAATCTTCAAAATAGAACATTGCTATATCCCTCTAATTGGTTTTTTCATGGGCTAAGTCTATACCTAGGGCAAGGATGGCAAACTAAAGACCAAGTACAACTTCAATACTTGTCTCCGGAAATTTTTTTGGAGTGGATTCAAAATAACCAAGTCTCCAATCCCTTATTAGAAAAATCTATGTGGTATTTTATTGCCAAAACCTACGGTAAGAAAAAAATTGGAGAAATTTTATATATGTGCCGCCTAACCAGGTCCATAGAAAATGGATTTCAATCAGTTTTAGGTTTTAGAATAAGCACCCTTACTCAAAAGTGGCTCGAATTTGCTAGCTCTCAAGTTCAACAGTTGCCCAATCAAGAAATTTTTCGCTTTTCACACTTTCGCCCAGGCCAAACTCCTATATCCATAAGTCCTAATGGGAAATATATAGCTTATACGAAAAAACACCATAATAATCTAGAACTTTTACTTTATGAAGCTAATAAAAAAACTACTACTATTATTTCTAAAATATACTTTCCAACCACTTATTTTACACAATATTACAATCCAATGACCTATAAGTTTTCACCAGATAATTCTATATTCACCTATACTACTTATTTAAATAATAAATATTATTTAATTTACTATGAACTCAAAACAAAAAATCAGACATTAATTGATATAACTGATCAATTTTCTCAAGTTATCTCTATTTCTTACGATATTTCTCAAAAAAATATTATAATTTCAGCTATAAAAAATGGACAAGTGGATATATTCTTAAGTCAAATAAAATTTAATAACTTTATAAACCTTACATCTGATATTTATGATGACCTAGACCCTTGTTTTAGCCCTGACGGCAAATCTATTTTTTTTAGCTCCAATAGAGATACTAGCCTAAATATTGTTGCCAATAAGCTATCTTCAAAAAGTCATCAGATAAATTTTATTAATCAAAAATTTAATATTTATAAACTTACTCTAAATACTACTAAAAATTCTATAAAAGCCGTTACCAAAGAAACAGCTTTTAATAAAACTAGTCCTTTTTTTATTAACCATGAGTTATATTCAATGACCGACTACGAGAATAAGCAATATCTTGCCCACCTTAAGAATGATAGCACTTTTGTTTTTATTCAACTTCCTTTTCCCTTTTCTACCCTTCATGTGAGCCCAGAGAGCCTTTTTCTAGAAGTTCCTAAAAATAACCAAAGCCTCTTATTTACTACCAGCCTTGAAAAATTACACTCCGAACCTAGAATAATAGATGAAAAAAAAATTCCTTTACCTAAAGAGACTATCCCCAAGCAAGAGCTACTTCCCCCTAAAGAGCAAATGCCCGATTCTTTAGCAACAAATATGCCTTCCGTCTCTACGGATACTACTATGCAGAAATTACGCTTTTATGTATTTGATGATGAAGAGTATATTCAAAATCGACTAAAAAAGAAAATTGAAAAAAAGAAAGTCAAACTTAGAAAAGAAGAAAATGCGAGCTATCCTTATAACTACAACCTCTTAAAAATAGAAAGGGCGGGTAATTACCAGAACTCTTTTCTTTTAAAAAACGCAAGTTTAGGTATTGAAATAGATCCTATTTTTGATCTTAGTCTACACTTAAGAATTACTGCTGAAGACGCCCTACAAAGCCTACGGTGGATAGCAGGTTTCCGGCCTTTTTATAAACCCTTTATTGAGTTTAAGGGATGGGATAGCTATTTCAAGTTGCAAAAATTTAATGCTCCTGTACATCTGGAAAGTTCTATTTTAATAGGACAAAGAAATATAGAAACACCCCACCCCTTTCAATATTCGCATCTTCAAATAGAAAGTTCTATTAAATATGTTCTGAACCAGTATCATGCCCTCATTATCATTCCCCGCTTACTTTTTCTACGACGAAGGGATAAAGACTTACTAGGGATTCTAGCCAAGGGTAAAGAAAATTTATCCCAAACTAATACTTTGCCTAGTCTCTCTATAAGCTACCGTTGGGATAAAAGTTTGCTTTATGGTCCCAATTTTCCTAAATATGGGCATAAGGGAGAAATAGTTTTTTCCAGTTATTATTCGTTCAAAACTCACTCTATACTATTTAACGAGATTTTCTGCGATATTCGAAAATACGTACCGGTTTTGAAAAATTATGTTTTGGCATTCCGCATTCAGGCGGGAGTAAATTGGGGAACTTCTAAACAACTGTATAGCATTGGAGGGCTAGAAAACTGGGCATTCTTTTCTCTGGACAACTCTATAGATCTTCCCTTTATGGCTCCTGTGGAAAATCTTTACTTTACGCGTTTTATTACGCCTATGCGTGGCTTTAATTATAACACTAGAAATGGAAGCCAATTTGGTATTCTTAATACCGAATTTCGAATTCCAATTCTCAAATGGTTTCCTCAATATCTCCAAACCCAGCCACTGTACAACTTATGGGGCGTAATTTTTTACGATATAGGAATTGCTTGGAAAACAGGCAACCCCTTATCACAAAAAAATCCCATTGATGCCCAAACTATTGTCTCGCCACCATTTACTATCACTGTACAAAGCTTAAAAAGCCCATTTATAATGGGCCTAGGAGCAGGTCTTAGAATGCAGTTTTTTGGTCATACCCTACGCCTGGACTTTAGCTGGCCTATAGAAGATAATGTATTTACACGAATCTCACCCCTGTTTACCATTTCTCTAGCTAGGGACTTTTAATAATTAATACTCAGCTCTACCCGAATTAAATTAATCAATATAAATTTGTAAAAAATATCTTAATTATGGGGTGTTTAACGGGTTGCGGCTGTAAGTCAGCAGGATGTAATTTTCTAAATGTTCATGATTGGCTATCGGATATGTTACCGCCAGGCCATTCAGAAGCCAAAAATATTTATGAAGTTAGCTTTAAATCTACCAGAAAAGGCTTTTATCAAAACGTAAATGCACTAAACATCACCATTGGAGACTATGTGGTTGTAGAAAGTGATCGGGGCTATGACGTAGGAAAAATTAGTATGGGAGGCGAATTGGTAAGGCTTAACATGAAAAAGAAAAAAATTAACCCTGAACATGTGCTAAAAATTTATCGACTGGCAACCGCTGAAGATTTAAAAAAACTAGAAGAACTACGCAGCAAAGAAATGGCCATGTTAGTACAGTCTCGAGCTATTATCCGAAGTCTGAACCTAGAAATGAAACTTAGCAATGTTGAGTTTCAAGCTGACGGCACTAAGGCCATATTTTATTATACAGCAGAACAAAGAGTAGATTTTAGAGAATTAATCCGGGTATTAGCTCAGGAATTCAAAATTCGAGTCGAAATGCGGCAAATTGGGCTGCGCCAAGAATCGGGTTTAATTGGTGGCATTGGATCTTGTGGGCGCGAACTTTGCTGCTCTTCTTGGCTTACCGACTTTAAAAGTGTTACTACCACCGCCGCACGCTACCAAAACATTTCTTTAAATCCTTCTAAAATAACAGGCCTATGCGGACGTTTAAAATGTTGCCTAAACTACGAGCTAGAAACCTATTTAGATGCCCTAAAAAATATTCCTGACGTGAAAGAAATTCATACAGAGCTAGGAATAGCCTACTTACAAAAAACAGATATTTTCAAAAATATTATGTGGTTTAGCTATGGAGGAGATGCTAATTGGGTTCCTATAAAAGTGGAAAAGGTAATTGAAATCCACCGTAAATTTATTGAACATTCAGAAATCCCCCCTAGCCTTTCAGCCCTAGAAGATACAGAAACCAGGAATTCCCCAAAAGAAGAAGAGCTAAAAGACTTAGTATCCACTTTAAAACTTACGACCCCTCAAGAACCCTACTATGAAAATGAAACTACCTCCGCCCCTCTTTTACAAAATCCTGACAGTCTCAACAATTCTTCTTCCCCCATTAATAATTATTCCTCTTCCCCCAGAAAGAAAAAAAAGAGGAAAAAATAAAATCTATTAGTCTAGTTTTTAAGTAAACTTTTAACTAGTTCAATTAACTCTGATTTTGCCCAGGGTTTACGCAAGAATTTAAAATCAGGAATCTTGTTTTCTAAATTTTTGATTGCCGCCTCATCTGCCTGCCCCGAAAGCATCACTAATTTTATATGCGGATATTGCTCAAAAACCTCCAATAAAAACTTATCTCCCTTAACTTTAGGCATTAACCAATCGGAAATAATTAGTCGTATGTGCAATTGGTCAGCAACTAGTTCCTCAATAATTTCCCATGCTTCAGCGGCATCGGAGGCGGATTCGAAAAAATACTCCTCGCCTAATTCATTTCTCAGTTGGCTAATTAGAGTGTCAGTAACTATTTTTTCATCATCCACACATAGAATTACCTTTTCCATATGCTACCCCAAAACTTTTGCTAATTATGCATTTAAAATTAGTAAAAATTTAGGTATGCAATGTTTCTATGGAATAAGGAAGAAAAACAAAAAAAGCAGTATCACCGGGCTGCGATTCTAATCGAATTTTACCATTGTGCTTTTGTAATATTTTTTTTACAATATCTAAGCCTATTCCTGTACCCTCGCCTTTGGGTTTAGTGGTAAAAAAAGGCTCAAAAATTTTTTCTTGCAATTCCGGGGGTATTCCCAGACCATTATCTCGAATACATACTTCCACCCCCTGAGGTAAAGCGTAGGTGGAGATTGTTAGAACACCTTGGTAATTCATCGCCTGAATAGCATTATGAATAATATTTGTCCAAATTTGGCCTATTTGGTCTGCATAGCCCTTAATTTTAGGAATCTCGCCATATTGCCTAATTACAGTAATTCCTTTTTTCAATTGATTATGATACAAGGTTAAAATATCTTCTATTGAGTCATTCACATTTATTTCTCGAATATCTTCATCGGCCTGAAAATGAGCAAAATTTTTAAGTGAATAAACAATTTTTCGAGTTTTATCCACTGCTTGGTTCATAATATTCATATTCAAAGAAAGGTTAATTAAATTAGTTGCTATTTGAATTATTTCTTTGGAATTGGGTTCTTGCAATAAGGGTATAAGGGGTTCTAAACTTTTACGGTAGCCATTAGATACCAATAAAGAAGCAAAAAAGCGAGCCTCAGGAATATTCAAAGCTTGCAGCTCATTTTCATATTGCCGCCGTAAGCTTCTTTCTTCTTTACTCGAGAGTGTACTAGTTTCTGTTATGCAAGTTTGAATAAAATAGTAAAACAGATGACGTATTTCAGTTCTAGCTGCAGCTAATACTTCCGGCATTTTATTAATGATAGTAGGAATATAGTCCATCATATTTTCAATACTTCCTTTAATAGCAGCTATAGGGGTATTAATCTCATGGGCTACTCCTGCTACTAATTGTCCCAGCGTAGCTAATTTTTCATTCAAAATCATTTGCTCCTGTGTAGCTTTCAAATTCTCAAGCGCTTCCATTAATTCTTGAGTACGATTTTTGACTGTCAATTCAAGATTATCTTGAATCACTTGCATAGCCTGTTGTGTAGCTTGCAATTCAGCCAGATTTTTGCGCAGTTGCTCTTCTTGAGACTTTAGCAATAAATTTTTTTCATTGGCTTCTTCATAAAGGCGCTGTATAGCTTCCTGCGTCTTATAGGCTTGCAACTGAATAGCTAAACTTACTGCTAACTCTTGAAGAATATCTTTTACATTTGGCAAAAGATGCGTACCTGTATTAAATTCCAATATTCCTTCTACCCTATTATCGTACACTAAAGGCTGCACTACTAAACCCCTGACTTTTACTCGCACCATAGACGTTTCAATATAGTGATCAAAGGCCTCACAATTAAGATAAAAGCTTCTTTGAGCTTTATAAGCTTGCCCTACAAGTCCTTCTCCGGGCTGCAAAATCATTTTCATCTTAGTAAGTAAATTCCCCCAACACCCTATAAGTTGTAAATATTCTTTGCCTGTGGTTTCTCGCTTTCTAGATATATATATACTTGCTTGCAGGGCATCAAAAGATTTTACAATATACTCCAATACCCTTTCGCTCCAGGTAGTTAAATCATCGTCTTTACGCCAACGAAAACACTCAATCGATTCCAATCGGATATTTTTCAATAGGGATAATTCTTCTTTCAGTTCTAATGCCATTGTACGCAAAGTTTGATTGGTTTTTATTATTGTTGAAAAATAAAAAATATAAATGAATTTATCTAAATTAACTTTGTATGTTGGTTAGTTGCCAATCACATTTCATATTATATATTGAAAGTATGAAGACTATCTTTGCTTTAATTCTTTTAATAGGATTAAAACTTCAAATAAGTGCTCAAAACCAAAGTATTAGCGCTCTAGACGAAAAATATGCGTTCCGAGATATTGCCTTTGAAAGTAAAGTCTCTGAAAATGCTAACTTTACTTTTCTTAAAACCGACGAAAATAATAAAGATATCAAAATTTACCGAAGAGCTAGCGACAAGGGTATAGAAATTGGTTCTGCTAAAATCAAAACTATAGACTACCACTTCTATAAAGATAAATTTTACATGGTAGTAATAGAAACTGAAAAAGGCAAGAATAACTATGGAGAAAAAAATGCGGACCTAATTATTCGTTCATTAGTTGCTAATTATGGGCAAGCTCATGCAACAGAAGATAAAGTAGTAACGCAACAATACATATGGCGGGGCGAAAAAACTTATATCGAAGCTATCCAGAATGTAACAGGAACTACCAAAGTAATAATTAAATCTTTGATAGTAGAAAACGAAATTAACCGAGATAAGCAAAATAGAGTTACTAACTCGTCAAAAGATTGGTAAGAGAAGAGTCAAAGGTAAAGCTTTTTTTTTGGTATAATCTTTATTAATTTAAGCTTGGTTAAATAGTGCGAGTTAATGAATTCAGTATATATTGTTGCTGCCCAAAGAACCCCTTTTGGTAGTTTTTTGGGTGCTCTATCTAAAATACCGGCTCCTGTTTTAGGAGGGATTGCGCTTAAGGCTGCCTTTCAAAAGTCTGGTCTTACAGATGCAGCTTTAGTAGAACAACTCTACTGGGGAAATGTGGTCTGTAGCAACTTAGGGCAAGCGCCTGCAAGTCAGGTTTTGTACTATGCAAATTTTCCCGAAACTGTTGCTGCAACAATGGTAAATAAAGTTTGTGCCTCAGGAACCAAAGCCATTATGTTAGCGGCG
This sequence comes from Bacteroidia bacterium, assembly GCA_025057395.1. Lineage (GTDB taxonomy): Bacteria > Bacteroidota > Bacteroidia > J057 > JANWXU01 > JANWXU01. The sequence goes on from JANWXU010000049.1 coordinate 26,367, forward strand.
CAGTCTATACAAATTGGCCTACACGAAATTACAGCAGCGGGAGGAAGCGAAAATATGAGTCTTATTCCTCACTACATTGAACATTATAGAACCGGCCATAAATATGGTTCCACTACCCTAATAGATGGACTTGTTCGAGATGGCTTGCAAGATCCATATTCTTTTAAAATGATGGGGCAAGCTGCTGAACTTGTAGCTAAGGAATACCAAGTTACACGAAAAGAGCAGGACGAATATGCCATTCGCTCCTACCAATTAGCCAATGTACCCCAAGAAGATGTAACCTATCATCAGCTCATTACCCCTGTTGAGGTTGCGGGCAAGACAGGCACTGTAACCGTTCAACAGGACGAAGAATTTGGCAATTTTAATCCCGAAAAGCTTTTCAAGCTCAAGCCGGTTTTTGTTCCTGAGGAGGGTACTATCACGGCAGCTAATGCATCTAAAATCAGTGATGGCGCAGTAGCAGTTATATTAGCAAGCGAAAAGGCAGTACAAAAATATAACCTTAAGCCTTTGCTTAGAATTGTTGGCTATGCCGATGCCCAACGCCATTATGATTGGTGGACACTAGCTGTAGCAGATAGCATTTCTCTAGCTTTAAAAAAAGCAAACCTTACTATAGAACAAATTGATGCCTTTGAAATTA
>JANWXU010000004.1 GCA_025057395.1 Bacteroidia bacterium
CCAAGCTTAGCTCTACAAAATACAAACCTGGATTCCATTTGCTAAGTTCTATTATCCATTGATGAGAACCCTCTAGTAAAATTTTATTTTCACTAAAAAGTATTTCGCCCAATACATTTATTACTTTGAGCGTTACCGCTCCTCTAGAGAAAGTATAAAAATCAAGAACTACCCTTTCCTTAGCAGGATTAGGATAGAGAGAAGCTACCATATGTACAATAGCATCTGCTTTAGCAAATAAAGTCGAAAAGCGGGTAGTTGGCGATGACTCGGATTGCGTTCCGCCCCGAGTAGAACAAATAGAACAATTACTTTTTATTTCTACTTGATAATTTTTACCGGGTACAAGCCCTGTAAGGGTAAAAGAATTACTCGGATGCGGCACAAGTAATGTATTCGATTCCAATGAACCTACTTCTGTGTAAGAAAGAATATAGCAAACCACACCACTAGGTACAATAGGCCACCTTACCGTGGCACTATTAGTAGTAATATTTACTACCTCCAGCTGACTAGGCGCAGAACAAGTCTCCCTAGCACAATTATTAGCTTGTACGAAAATGGGTAAATTTTTGGAAGCTACACAATGAGCATCTGCAATTCGTGTAATTGTAAAAGTTCCCTGTCTTGGTGAAGATAAACGCCAAACAGTATGCAAAGAAAAAGAACTATTATAATCTCCAAGTGTAGTTTGAAGTGGAGTACCATTTTCCCAAAAGCCCTCTAGTTGCCAAGGTCCTCTACCAATAAGGGTGAGTGGCAAGTCTATATAAGTAGCGCCTGTGCAATAATTTAGACTTGCAGTGGAAGGTATAGCATCGGGCAAAGAGATTACGTTCACGCTAAGACTACTTACTTGCGAAGTGCACCCCTCTACGATGCTCATAGCGTGATAAGTACCACTTGCTAAAGTAGAGACGTTAGAAATATTAACAAAATGCTGCGTAGAAGAAAAACCATTGGGCCCACTCCATAAAATAGTTGCATTTCCTGGTAGAGCAGTGGCACTAAGACTTAGCGTTTGATTTTGACATATAGGAGCGTTACTACTTAATTGGGGAATCGGAGGTTGCCGTTTCACTTCTATACGAATCATATGAGTCTCTGCAGGACAATTAGCAGCCTGTAAAGTGAGAGTATATATACCTGCATAAGTAAGTTGCATAGCCGGACGTACAGCTTGCGCAGCAACGCTTTCAAATCCTTGAGGACCATGCCATAGGTAATTTGCACCCTCTACATACGGCGCAGAAAGAGTAAGCACATCCCCCTCACAAATAGGAGAATTACTTTGTAGTGGCATAGTACCTGGCAGAAAGCCTGCGAAGGTTATAGGTAATGCAGCTATTTCCCATCGACAAGAACTACGTGTAGCTGTTAGCGTATAAGTTCCTATGTGTTGAGTAGTAACAGGATTAATGACTCCATTAGCGGAAGCAAGATAAAAATTATTAGGCCCTTTCCACTCGTATTGGTATTCACCAGGACCTTGTACATTTAATTCAAGTGCACTATCCCTGCAAAGCGGCGCATTACTTTGCACTTTTACCCCCTGCGGCGCTTGAATTACCGAAATAAAAATATTCCTTTGTACCGTACAATTCCCCTTACGTGCTGTAAATCGATAGAGTCCAGTATGGGGGGGCTGTGCATTTTCAATTTCAGCATATAAATTGGAGGTAATAAAACCTAAGGGACCTCGCCATTCATAAGTAGCACCCTCCCATGAGGGAGTAGCAGAAAGTAAAATTTGCTCCCCAGCACATACAGCAGGAAGAGATTGAATTTGAATAGGAGGTACCGCTTCAATAAAAATTGCCTGCGTAGCCGGCTGTGAAGTGCAAGGTCCAGAAATTACCACTAAGGAATAGATACCCGATCTTTGTGTAGAAACATTAGAAATAGAAGGATTTAAAAGGGTAGAAGTGAAGCCCTGCGGACCCTGCCAAAGATAAGTAGCGCCTTCTATTGCAATGGTGCTAAATTGCAAAGTTTGACCCTGGCACAAAGGAGTGTTACTCCATATTCTGGGCAAAGAAGGGGGAACAGGAAAAATACTAATACTCTGAGTAGCAACAGATGAACAATTGCCTAAAGAAACGGTAAGAGTATATATTCCACTTGCTAGTGTAGAAACGTTAGCAATACTAGGAGCAAGAAGTGTAGATTCGAATTCATTAGGTCCACTCCAGCGATAACTAGCACCCCCTATCACTTGCGTACTAAGTTGCAGGATATTTCCTGCACAAAGCGGCGCATTGCTTTGAATAGCAATAGGACCCGGTGCCGGAAGTACCCTTACCTCTATAGGGAGAGGCTGCGAAGTACAACCTTGAGTAATTGCCACCACATTATAAATACCCGCCTGTGAGCTTAAAATAGAAGCCAAATGAATCGAAGAACCACTTGCCCTAAAGTTTTGGGGGCCTTGCCAATAGTAGCTTACCCCTTCTAGTTCAGCCAAGCGAATTTGCAAAGTATTTCCTGCACATAGAGGAGCATTATTTTCAATTAGTTGAGGTAAGGGTACAGCCCTAATCATCACCTGGGCATATGTAACTGCCGAAGTACAGTTTCGAGAAATAGCTCTAGCAAAATATATACCACTATGTTCAGGCAGGGCATTTTGTCGAGTTAAAATATTTCCATGGGTAGTAAAGTCTTGGGGTCCATTCCAAAGAATAGTATGTTGTACATCCGCAATAGCTCGAATTTGCAGCGTTTGCCCCTGACAAATATTTATGTTTGCAGGGGTTAAAACAGGAGGCGAAGGAGTAGGCAACACTTCTACTTCTATTGTTGCTTCAGGACTATAGCAGGAGCCATTTTTGATTTTTAGACGATAGGTGCCGCTTTGCATAGGGCTACCTGTTAAAATTTGAGGGCTAGCTAAGGAGCTAGTAAAAAAGCCTGGTCCACTCCATTCATATTCTTGTCCCTCCTCAACATTTAAAGCAGTAAGCAGGAGCAACTGACCTGTACAAATAGGAGAATTGCTTTGTAATTTAGGCATAGAAGGCGATTGCAATACACGCAGGTGGAATTGTGTAGCTATAGTGGTACATTTTCCTTGTATAATTTGCAAGGTATAGATGCCGCTATGAAAGGTTTGCAAGTTAGCCAGCGAAGGACTGGCCATAGTAGAACTAAAATTAGCAGGACCACTCCAGTAATATTGTAAACCCGAAGGTAGACTAGGCACTTGCAAAACTGCATTTTCTCCGCTACACTTCTGGAGCTCTAGCTGCGAAGGAATATTATACTGGGGTTGCTGTAGTTGTACATGGGTAGTAGCTATCATCGAGGTACAGCCATTAAGAATAGCTACAGCGGAATAGAGTCCGGCTTGGTTAGGACTTGTAATGAATCGTTGGAAAGAAGCACCTGTGGTAGTAAACCCATCAGGACCCTGCCAAAAATACTGGCTATTTCTAGGAGCACCACTCGCACTCAAAATAACCATTTGCCCTATACACTTAGGACTATCGTTTTGTAAAGTAGGAGCCTCGGGAGTAGGGCGAATTTCCACGGCAGCTGTTCCAGCCAAAGAAGTACAACCTTCCAATACCAAACGAACACTATAAACGCCACTCTGCTGAGTAGAAGTAGGAATTAAAATATAACTAGAGCCCGCAACAGCATGAAAACCCATAGGACCTTGCCAAATGTAAGTGGGCACAATGGTGTTACTGCTAGCTTCTAGGCGCAATTCTTGCCCTGTACAAACCCACGTTGGGGCTCTTAAAATAGGCTGAGTAGGCGTAGGCTTTACGCGCAATTGATAAGTATTACTCACGCGGCAGGTACCAATAGTAGAAGTAATGGTATAAATACCGCTATGCTGCAGGCCTACTGAAGTAATGCTGATACTACCTGTGCTAGAAACAGCACGAAAATCTGCTGGTCCCGTAACTGTATGTTGTGCAATACCGCCAGGTGTAATAGTTAGCTGAAAAGTTTGCCCTTGGCAAACAGGGGAATTTCCTTCTACTGTTACTGAGGGAGCTGAAGTTACCACCACTTCAGTAGTTCCATAGCCGGAAGTACAACCGTTAGCAATAACGGCAGCAGAGTAAATTCCAATTTGACTTAGAGAAATATTTTCTAAAGTAATATAGCTACCTGTGGCTGTAAAATTATTAGGTCCTTGCCAATAGTAAGAAACTCCCGGCGTAACAGGATTTATCCATAGGCGAACACTGCCCCCCTGACATTGTGGGCTGCTATTATAAGCACTAGGCCTAGCAGGTAAAGGAATGATGCTAACTCTGGTGCTTGTAGCTGCTGTAGAGCAATTGCCCAGTACTGCAACAACGTTGTAGGTACCTGCAGCAGCAGGGTTCACATTAGCTCGAATAAATTGTGTTTGTGAGCCTTGAGCTAAATAGCCATTAGGACCCTGAATGTAAAAAGTGGCTCCGGCAGAACTATTTACTGTAAGAATTAATGCTTCATTTTCGCAAACTGGAGAGTTCGTTTGCAAAGTGGGTGAAAGAGGAGTAGGGTAAATGGTAAATGAGGCTGTCTGAACTTGTGAGGAACATCCTTGAGTACTAATAGCCACTACCGAATAAGTACCTGCAAAATCTAGTTGACTTTCTCGAATAAGAGGATTTATAGTAGTAGTGAACCCATGGGGACCCTGCCAATAAAAATAGGCAGCACCCGGTGTAGGAAGAGCTTCTAAAAACATTCTTCCTTGCCCTTGGCAAAGTGGGCTATTTGTATAAATAGTAGGGAGAGCAGGCATGGGATGAACAGTAAGATTATATGTTCTTATAGCTGAAGTACACCCTTGGCTAGCTGCTCTTACTGCATAGGTGCCAGAAAATACAGGAAGCGCCGCTATTACTTCTAAAGCAGGCCCTGTAGTAGAAGGAATAAGCGGATGGGGTACTTGCCAAAGATAGTGAACGTCGGAGGGTTGTAACGAGTGATTTTTTATTTTCAGCGAGAAACTCTCATTTTCACAAATTTTGCTAATTGGCTGCTGGTTAAGATCAACCAACTCTAATGTAGGAGGCTGTATAAAGCGTATATCAATATTGTCTGTTGCAGTCCTTGGGGAGCTACAGCCCTGCATAATAGCGGTTACAGTGTATATTCCCCCCCATTCAATGCGCATGTTAGCGCGATTAAGTATAGGTGAATATGAACTAAGCTGAAAACCCTGTGGGCCTTGCCAATGGTAAAGAGTATTAGGAGTAGGGTTAGTAACTGCAATCTCTAAATTGTCACCTGCACAAACAAAAGAGGGAAAACTTAGCGTAGGTCTAGGAGGATCAATAACTTCCAATGTGGCAGTAGCAGTTGCAGGAGGACAACCAGGAACTTTTACTTCAAGAGTATATATGCCGCTTTGCAAACTACTTACATTTGTTATTATAGCACGCGTACCATTTACATTAAAACCATTGAGACCTATCCAAGTATAAGTGGCAAATGGATGAATATTCTGAGCTTTTAGTTCTACGTCTCTGCCTTGGCAAATAGGCATTAATGGCTGAATGCTGGCTGTGGGCGGCACATGGATAATAGCATTAATTTGTGTAGGCTCAGAAAGGCAGCCCGCATACCATGTTTGAATGGAATAAATTCCCGCATCTTGACTTGTCACGCTATTACGAACAAAAACTTGTTGCTCCCCCTGCACTCGGTACTGATTAGGTCCTGTAATTTTATAAACTCCAGGAGAATTAATAAAGATACTAAGGTTTTGCCCTTCACAAACGGGAGAAGATAAACTAGCTACCGGAGGAGGCGGAATGCTATCGCTAATAGCTACTGAAATTTCTCCAACGGCAGAGGTACAGCCACTAAAAGTATACAAAAGAGAATAGGTACCCGCATTGCTCAAAGTTACATTGTTAAGTACTAAGCTAGGAATGTTTGTAGTAGCGCTAAAGTTGCTAGGTCCGTTCCAGTGGTATATAGGGTTATTAACATTAGGGGGGGCACTTAGCTGTAAGGTTGTGCCTACACAAATAGGGGCATTACTACTTATAATAGGAGGAGGAAGAATATCGGTAATAATAACATGAGTCGTACCCACTTGAGAAGTACAGCCATTCACTACCACTTGCAAGGAGTATAAACCCGAATCTTGAAAAGTTAAATTCGTTCTTACTAGGCTCAAATTATGAGTAGTAGCAGCAAAGTTATTAGGTCCTTTCCAAAGATAGGTAGCATTAGGGAATGAGGGAGCTGTTAGTAATAAAGCAGGAGTAGTACAAATGGGAGAATTGCTAGTAGGAGTAGGCTGCGGGGGAATAGGATAAACTACTACCGAAGTAGTTGCCCACTGCTGAGAAGTACACCCATTAGCAACGAGGGCTACTGAATAGATTCCTGCTTGTTGTGTTTGAACAGCAGGTCGAATAAAGCTGGTGTCATTTGCATTTAGCAGCGTAGAAAAACCATCTGGACCCTTCCAGTAATACTGAGCTCCGGGAAAAGGAGCAGCACTTGCTATGAACTGAACATTCGAACCTGCGCAAACAGGACTAGTATTGCTTACTTGCATAGGCATAGGTGGACGAGGCAAAACACTTATTTTTCTTTGACCCGTTAAAGAAGTACAGCCTGCTATAAAGGTAGTTAGGGAATAGAAACCACTATCTTGCAAACTAACATTTGCCAAAAAAATATGATTTTGAGTAGTAGTACGGCTAAAATTATTAGGTCCCTTCCATGAGAAATTAACTCCAGGAGGCATAGACGCTATTAATTTAAGAGTATCTCCTTGACAAACTGGGGTATTCGCCTGAAAAGCAGGTATCATATTATTAGCAACAATACTTACAGATACAGATTTAGCAGTAGTACATCCATTTTGCCAAGCTAAAACTGTATAGGTGCCCGAATCATGAAGCATCACATTAGGTTTAATAAGAGTATTCCCTGAAAAGTAAGCAGGGGGAGTCCCAGCTTTTTGCCATTGATACGTAGCATTTTGCACACCACTAGCTGTAAGCATAAGAGTACTTCCTTGGCAAATAGCTGTTTTTCCGCTAATACTAGGTATTTGTCCCTGACCCTGCACATTTACAGCTACAGGTATAAAAAGAGAGGGACAGCCTATTTGGGGATGAATTTGAACATAAAAGGTAGTAGAATGTTGTACAGGGGGAATGGCTAACTTGGCAGGGGAGTGTATGGGAGCGATAAGAGCTCCTAAGGGAGTAGTAGATTGTGCAGATGCATACAATTGAATCTGGCTTATTGTAGAAGCTGTGTTGAAGGGGACCACTATTGAATCAATTCCGTTTTGACAAACAGTAAGCGGGGCAATACTAGGAGACCCATAAGGAGGAATTACAGTAATTGTTTGGCTCGTAGTTACATTGCAACCGTTATAACTCATGGTAAGGGAGATAGTTTTGGTACCACTACTTTGCCAACCTACTGCATGCGGCCCAATATTAGGGGCAGGGGGTACTATGCAATTATCACAGTTCCAGCTATATTGAGCACCGGCAGGTCCTTCCAAAGCTTGAATAAGAGTAGTGTTGCCTGCGCAAATTTCACTAGTTCCTATACCAAATATAGGCTCTGGGGCTTGTTTTACTGTAAAAGCCATTGAATGAGTGCTAATACATCCTTCATAATCAGCACTTACACTCAGTATACGAGTACCTGCTGTAAGCCAACTTATTTCAAAAGGCCCTACAGTAGAATTAGGAGGTGGAAAGCACCCTTGACATTCCCAAGTAAATATACTATTAGCAGGAGCCCCTGAAACTGAAAGTGTGACCCATTCCTTATTACAAGGATTAGAATTCGAAAGTGAGAGACTTAGCGCAGGAGGCAAGTTCACGGTAACTTGAAAAGAGGCTTGGCTAATACATCCATTTTGATTAGCCTGCACATTAATAGTTTTTACTCCTACTGTGCTCCAACTAATAGTATGGGGCCCAGATCCTAGCAAATTACTAGGAGTACAGTTGTTACATTCCCAAGCATAGATAATAGAAGGACCTAAATTATTAACACTAACAAGAACAGGTTGGCTGGTGCAAGCTTTGTGAGGTGCTTGGATAGCAAGAGCAGGGGGCAAGCTAATGGTAATACTAGTTTGAACTTTAGTTTTACAGCCATTAGGAGGTTGTAAAGTAAGGCGAATTGTTTTTTCTCCTACTGTATTCCAAGTGGTAACGTGTTCTCCTGGTGTAGGAAGTAAGGAAGGGGAGCAACCATCACATTGCCAAGTATAGGTAGCATTAGCAATAGCTGGAAAGGCGACGATACTTACTGGCTGTCCTAAACACGCTGTCGAGGGAGCATGAATGCTGATATCTAAAGGAGGCAATACTGAGAAACTTTGGGCAGAAGCAGCACCCACTATATTAGGAGAAGTACTTACAATCCGAATTTTATAGTTACTACCAGCAGCTAAATTTTCAGGAAGAGTAATAGGAATACTACCATTACTTTGGGTACTGCCAAGGGTTCCTATTACCTGCGGAGTAGTAAAGTTTCCATCAGGGTCCGAAAGCTCAGCTCGAAAAATATTACCTTCCAAAAATGTGGTATTGGAAGAATATGGCAAAGCTAGGACATCGCCCCCACAAGCTTGTGTAAAATTTACTTGCGCTATAAGAATATTGGGGCGAGTAATTTCTAAGCATATGTTATCAATATATAAATTAGGAGCCGTATTCCCCTGCGCAATAGCCCTAAGGGTAAGATAAACTATTTGTCCAAGATAAGGGGCTAAGTCTATAGTTTCTGTACGCCAATCATTACAACTGGTAGGCATCCAAAGATTTGCACCTGGAGGATCGGACACAGTACTAAGAACAGCACCTGTTTTATCATAAATAGCACTCAAGTTTTGCCCACAGTTATTAGTGGCAAGCACTTGTAGCCGCATATTATTAGTGCCTACTCCACGGCGGTAGGCAATATCAAACTTAAGTTTTGCTTGGGTAGCATTTGTTAGGTCTATAGCAGGAAGAATAATATCATCATAAGGTTCTTCATTATTAAGTAATTTACCAAAACTATCTAAATATAGAATTTGAAAGTGGCAAGCAAAGCTATCGGTACCCGCAAGTTGCCATCTAAAATCTTCTAGGTTCGGGTTGGTATATGGATGACTATAGATACCTAAATCATCTTCAGGCGAGGCATTATTTTGAAAATTTTCACAAAAATGCGTAGTTGGATTATTTATGCTAAAAAAAACCACCCAAATTTTGTTGTTAGTAATTTCTTCATCTATGCCTGTACCCGGAGATATAACTTCAAATTCAATAGAATGCATGCCGCTCCGCAAATTGGAAATAGGAGGAAAATTAATAACAGTACTTTCTAGTGGGTTCAATGGAGGTTCCCATGTAGTTGAATAGACTAAATCATTATCAATAGTAGCTTGTATTTGTACATTATTCAAAGTAGTAGTGCCTAAGTTTGTAAGTTTAACAGCGGGCGTTATTGTTGCTTGGCAGAAATTATTTTCTTGGGGACTTATGATTTCAGTGAGAGCAGCATCTATAGCTGATCGCGGCTTACAAGCCAGCGAATGAAGCAAGCTATTGCGGATATTAGCTATTGTATAGTGCATGCGTAATTTTTGCCCTTCTGAAAAACGATGTTGGCAAAGAAGATTATTGTAGTCCATAAAATTATGGTGATCATCGGGCACATCGGTAGTAAATGGATTAGAGGTACTGGGGTCGTTAGCATCGGTAGAGCAGCTATTTTGCAAATCGTTGCAATTGGCTACGGATAAAATAGTGCTATCTGGCGGTGTATCGCACACTCTATCTCCATTAGCAAGGCAATCATTATTTTGGCAAACATTAGGCATACCCCTACCCTCAAAGGTATGAAATAGGTTTAAATAGTTACCCATTTCTCTTACCAGAACGTTGGTTACGGCCTCATCAGGAAGAGCACTAAAACTCTTGCCAAAATAGCGGTATTCTATTACAATACCGTCTTTAGCAGATCCGTGGCTTATGGCGCGTGTAGCATACCCTGCTATGGAGCAACCCAGCTCCCCCGTGCTACAAATTTCCTTTACAACCCAAATATTAATATATTTCAAAGGATTCCAACGACTTAAGTTTTTTAGCGCGATATCTTGGTTTTCCATGTTTAAGGTGGTAAGATTGCTCACCACGCGATTAATACCACTAGTAGGAAAGCCCTGGGGGTCACGCACAGCTAGACAAAATTCAATTTCAGTATCATTTCCTAAGCCTTGGTTATACCACCCTTGGTTGCGAAAAGCCTGATTTAGCAATTTAATGGCATTATGTACTTGGGCATCCGGAATATTTTCAGGGCCATTATTATGAATAATATGTACTACTACTGGTAATGTGTAAGTAGCATTAGTTTTAGGAATTAGCAAATTTTTAGAGCGCCGCACCTGCCAGTGGCTACGCATAAAGTTGTAAATTTGATTTTCTAATTGTTGAAATTTTTCTGCTTGGACAGGACTTGCTAGCAATTTTCTAAAATAGGAATCTGTTCCAGAGTAGGGAATAGAATAATTTTGCCCGCTCACTTCACTACCCCCTAATAAGAAAAGAGCCATACATAATAGGAAGTATAGTAACCACATATCTTTTCAATATTTGAACTTAAAATTTTTTCAACGCTTATCTACTTAAAAACAAAGATACTAGTTGAAGGGTGGAAAATTTAATAAATAATTATGTTAAAGTAAATTTTTTTGGAAGAAATTGCTTGTTCTTTAGCAAAAGCTAAAGAATCTAAAGAATTGAACTACACTTATAGAGTAAGCGTGTACGTCAATTCCTGTTTTAGTTAGCTAGCGCACTAACTTAGAAGCCACAGGTTAAGGAGATGCAATAGAAGTACTCTATGTGAGCATTGATAAATTACTACTAACCGAGAAAAAAGTGCTTCAATTTTTGATCTATGAGAGATTTTATTTAATTATTAATTATAAGAGATTTTATTGTTGCCATAAGTTTTTTGGGCTCAAAAATTATTTTCTTTCACTCTTTGTATATATTCTACACTAACTTGAAAAACTCTAGCAATTACTTCTTCGCTCAGTCCCTCTTGCAAAGAGTGGCGAATACCTTCTATTGTAGCTTTTTCTATGCCTTCTTCAAAGCCTTCCTCAAAGCCCTTTTTAAAACCTTCTTGCCTATATAGCTCTCGATATTCTCGCTTAAGCATTTCCACTATTTCGGCCTCTAAATTTTCTTCGGCTCCTAAAACTAGTTTTACTTCTTGAACTATTTCCTCTGGATACTCTTGGTACATATCTTTCATGATTCCTAGTACAAAATACAAAAAACTTTGGATTTCCTTTCCACTTAAGTTCCATTTCTTTAGTTCCTGAATCGTCTTTTTTAACCATCCTAATTTCCATTCCTGGAGCCCCTTTTTACGCTGTTCTAGGGTTATTCTTGCTACCTGTAATACCACTGAAAATGGATTATTTTCTACATATAATTCCTCCACCGATTTATGTACAAGCTTGAAGGCATTGTACTCATATATTATCCTTGTTCCTTCAAAAGAATATACATACTTATTAGGAAAGTAATCAGGGTTTTCATCTGTAAAAATTACAAGAGAAACGATATTATGCTCAGGATATTTCTCCTTCAATCGATAAAAGTAGGTAAACATTCTTTTTGGAAAATTTGCATCTTCATAGCCTTGAATTTCGACATGTATTAGTACCAATTGTTTTTCACCATTTATGAGTGGTACCTGAGCTAAAATATCGACGTATTTTTGTTTAATAGAAGGCATTAAGGATAACAGCTCTTGATTAAGAAAATTTATGGGCTGTGTAGTATCTCTTAATTTAGCAAGCATAGGAAAAAAATAAGCAAGCACATAATGAAAATAGTGCGAAACTAAATGTTTCCAAAGTTTATCTTGGGGCATATGAATTAAAGAAAAACAAGTTTATATTTTGCGATTAGTCAAATTAAAGATGAGCTTTTGAATACCTACATTTTTTTCAACTTTATTCAAAAATAAATTTATTTTCGTTCCTCATTGCTATCAAACTACAATTTAGCGAAGGCAAAATTTGCTAGTAAATAGTTTTGTCGGGCTTTCTTTAAAACCAACTTTGAGCCCAAACAATAATATTTATTTTTGCATAGAAGAAAATAAAATGTAAAAAATTAGGAGGAGTATGCTAAGGCAACTTTTACCAAGATCGTTATTAACCCTTACTTACATAGGGCTATTTATTGCATGGTTCTGCCCCGGACATTTGCTTAGCCAATCCTCCTTGCGTGTTGATAGTCTTAAAAAAGCTCTCAAAAAAGCTAAAAAAGCCCAAGAACTTTCTTTGTATATTGAACTAGGACATGAACTTGCTAAAACTGATCCTGCGCAAGCCCAAAATTTAGTTACTGAAATAGCAAAATGGGCAAAAAAAGAAAAATCTTCTAAGGCTCAATTAGAAGCACGTTTACTTCAAGGTTATATCTACTATTATAAGAAAGAATATTCCAAATTCATTGCTATTTTTCGGGAACTTGAGTCTAAGGCGCAGGAGCTACTAGAGCAGCCGCGTTTAGCTCAACTTTTGCACGATGTCAGCAAAAGTTACGTTGCTATTGGCCAAAAAGAAAATGCTGCAGTTTTTCTTCAACAAAGTCAAGAACTTTTCTCACAGCTTAACGAAGCTAAAAAATTAGCTGAAATTTCTCAGTCACTAGCCTCCATATACCTTGAACAAAATCAACTAGAAGAAGCTAAAAGTGCCGCCCTAAGCTGCTTACAAGCCGCTCAAAAAGAAGCGGATAAAAAGCTAGAAGGTACTTGTCTTCTAGAGCTAGGAAAAATTTATGCTCAAGAAGAAGATAGCCTAGAAAATGCAGTACAATGCCTACAAAAAGCAATATCGTTATCTAAAGCTTTTCCTGCCGAGGCTTTTGGCTATGAGGCAAATATTCGATTAGGACAAGTGTATATTCAGCAAAAAAAATACGACCAAGCTGTAGCCGCAATCCAGCAAGGATTAGAAGGAGCACAAAGTAAAAATGATATAGTCTTAAGTCGCTTGGCTTATAGCCTTCTTACTCAGGCATACGAACATCTTTATCACAAAACTTCAGAAGAGGTTCATCATCTAGAAGAGGTAAAAAAAGAAATCGAAAAAAAAAGTAGCCAAACTGTACAAGAAAAGGAAAAGGAAATAGAACAACTCTCTCAAGAAAATTTACAGAGATACACACAACTAACACAAAAAACAACTCAGCTTTATCTCTCCATTGCGGCTATTATTCTTTTTGTTCTTTTAAGTGTATTGCTTTTTTTCAGTTATCGTGAAAAAAGACGTATCGCTAACGAGCTTAAAATTGCTAATCAGAAGATTCAACAAAAAAATATTGAATTAGAACAGAAACGAAAAGAAATTGAAAGTGCCTACCATCAAATTGCCTACCAAAAGAAAGAACTCGAAGAAGCCCATGCTCAACTACAAAATGCTTACGAAGAAATTCGTGCACAAAATGAGCAATTAGAAGAAGCAAATTCTTTAATACTAGAACAAAATCGTGCTATTACTGAAAGCATCCAGCGTGCCCAGTGTATTCAAGAAGCTCTTCTAAGTAGCCATCATCAAATGCAAAAAGCTTTGCCCCACTCTTTTGTATTCTTTAAGCCCCAAAACATAGTAAGCGGTGATTTTTACTGGCTTGCCTTTATTAAAGACTTATTAATTATTGCGGTGGCTGATTGTACAGGGCATGGTGTACCCGGCGCTCTACTTGCTATGCTAGGAACTTCTTTCTTAAACCGCATTATACACGAAAAAGGAATTACCCAGCCAGCCGGTATTCTCAACTGTTTAAACCTTGATTTCTTAATGAATCTCAACCAATTAACACCTGATTCTTCTTCTGATGACGGTATGGAAATAGCTCTTTGCACCATCGATACCTATAACTGTACTCTTACTTTTGCCGGAGCCAAAAGACCACTTTTTATCGTACGAAATAATTCTTTGTTAGAATACAAGAATAACAATTTTTCTATTGGTAGAGAAACACTCGATTCTGTTAAGCTTCAAAAACTTAATACTGGTATTTCGGTTAATGTTTTAGGAAATAATTACCAAGTGCATAATTTTAAGGAAGACCAGATCCCTATTGAACCCGGAGATATGCTATATCTCTTTTCTGATGGTTTTGTAGATCAAAAAAGACCAGGTAAGGGCGATACTCGCTATAAAACCAATCGTTTTAAGCAATTTTTGGTTAGCATTGCTTCTAAAAGCACTTCTGAGCAACTACGCCTAATAGAACAAGAGTTCGAAAATTTTCGAGGAGAGCATAAACAGGTGGATGATGTCTTGGTAATGGGCCTTCGAATTTAAGTATGGGCAATTTTTTCCTTTTGTCTAAAAAAAGAAAAGCAGTAAAGAGATGGGTCGTTGGTATTTGGAGTTATTTTGTTTTTATCAATATTGTAATTGCCCAAGTGTCAACGATAAATGATATTTTATATCAGCGAGGTCCTTTTAGCCGCAAAGACAGCTTACGGGGTGCACTTACTCTTTTGCGTAGTTGCTATGACGTATTGTTTTACGATTTATTTGTCAAAGTGAATATTCCTGAGCAAAGTATTAGTGGTAGTAATACAATCATTTACAAAGTAATTACTGAATTTGAACGCATACAAATTGATTTATTTAGCCAATTAGAAATCGATAGTATTTTATACCATCATCAAAAACTTCTTTTTACAAGAGAACACAACGCCGTATTTATTCAATTTCCTTTTTCGCAAGTTACTGGAATAATAGATACTTTTACAGTATACTATCATGGTAAGCCGAATGTAGCGCAAAACCCCCCTTGGCAAGGAGGCTTTATTTGGGAAAAAGATAAAAATGGAAGGCCCTGGGTAGGAGTAGCTTGCCAAGGACATGGGGCTTCTTCTTGGTGGCCGCTCAAAGACCATCTTTCCGATGAGCCCGATAACGGAATGCGTATTACTATTAATGTACCCCAATCTCTTATGTGTGTTTCGAATGGAGTATTAGTAGGCCAAGAAGACTATGAAGATGGTACTACTAGCTTTGAATGGAGAGTACATGCTCCTATCAATAGCTATAATGTTACACTTAATATTGGAGATTACGTACATTTCAGCGATACTCTTCAGGGAGTATTGGGTATATTACATTTAGACTTTTATGTTTTATCCTATCACCTAGAAAAGGCTAAAAAACACTTTGCTCAAGTAAAGCCTCTACTTCATTGCTTTGAAAAATATTTAGGTCCATATCCTTTTTATGAAGATGGCTATGCACTAGTAGAAACCCCTTACTGGGGAATGGAGCATCAGGGTGCAATTGCGTATGGAAATGAATTCAAAAACAATAATTTTGGTTTTGACTTTATTATTGTGCACGAAAGCGGTCATGAGTGGTTTGGTAACCACATTAGTATTGGAGATAATGCAGATTTATGGGTACACGAGGCTTTTACTACCTATGCCGAAGCTATTTATGTGGAATGTGTGCATGGTAAAGAAAAGGCATTAGAGTACTTGCAAACACAGCGTAAAAAAATCAATAATCAAGCTGCCATCCAGGGACCCTATGAAGTAAATTTTGATGCTTGGCCAGATGCAGATATGTACTACAAGGGTAGTTGGATGTTACATACCCTACGTACTATCATTGCAGATGATGCCCTATGGTGGCGAGCACTTCGCAAAATGTACGATGTTTTTCGAGGAGGCAATGTCAAAGGGCAACGAGTTCGTTTATGGTTTAGTCAGTTCTTTAATATTGAGCTTAGTTCTTTTTTTTCCCAGTATCTTGATTTTCGAGAAATTCCTATTTTAGAATATCGCTTGCAAAAAAAAGCTAATGGAGACTACACTTTTAGTTTTCGCTTTCAAGCCCAGGCCCCCAATTTTCAAATGCCTATCGATGTTCTCTTAAATGGAGAAAAAAAGCGCTTTTGGGCTACTACCGAATGGCAAGCTCAAAACCTTTCGTTAACATCAGAAAAAGATTTTACTATCGATACAGAAAATTATTTAATTCTTACCCAAAAGCTTAAATAAATATTTAATGCTAGTTGGCAAAAACTTACAAAAATCTTATAATCAAGTCCAAGTACTAAAGGGGGTTAATTTAGAACTCAAGGCAGGAGAGGTAGTGGCGCTTATTGGTGCTTCGGGTGCAGGAAAAACCACATTATTACAAATCTTGGGATTGCTCGATAAAGCTGATGCTGGCGAAATTTGGTTTGGTAATGAATTGCTTACACAACTTAATGAAAAAAAAAAGCCCAGTGGCGAAATCAAAAATTAGGTTTTGTCTTTCAATTTCATCATTTAATTGCGGAACTTAACGCTCTAGAAAATGTACTCTTACCTACTTACATAGCAGGCAAACTAGATAGAGCTGCTCAAGAACGAGCTAAGCACCTATTAGAAAGAGTACAATTAGGGCACCGCCTACATCATAAACCGGCAGCCTTATCAGGGGGTGAGCAGCAAAGAGTTGCAATTGCTCGCGCTCTAATGAATCAGCCTTTTTTAGTACTCGCAGACGAGCCTACAGGTAACTTAGATTCTGAAAATAGCCGTCAAGTATACCTACTCTTTCGTGAGCTCTCTATCGAACAGGGCACCACTTTTTTTATAGCCACACATAATGCAGAACTTGCTAGCGCCGCTGATCGCTGCCTTTTTATCAAGGATGGAATTTTACAAGAAAAATGAAAAGATTTTATTATTTTGTTATATTTCGATTTCATTAGTATGGGCATTTAGTTTAGCTTGCTCATTAGCTTTTCATTATACTATCATTTATGAAGTTAATACCTAAATTTTTTACTCTAGTTTTTTTATTTTTTTCAAAAGGTACTTTCTTATTTTTTCTGAATCCAACTCTTTTTGCCCAACAAGACCCCCAATTTACCACCCATTCGTATGTACCTAATAGCTACAATCCTGCCGCCATAGGCTTAAATAATGGTATTCAGTTAAGCTTTAGTGGCAGAAGTCAATGGGTAGGTATAGAAGGACAGCCTGCCTCCGCTCTCCTAACAGCTCATCTTCCTATAACTAAGTTTATGAGTGCCTTAGGGCTGCATTTACTTACAGATCGCATAGGTATATTTAGTGCAAATTCGCTTCAAATAAACTATGCTTTTAGTTTACCTCTAGGTAAAAAGGATAGATATTTACAATTGGGCATAAGTCCTATGTTACTTTTTCGGAATATGGATGCTACACAATTTCGCTCCATATACGAGCTTCCGCCTAACCCCTTAGTAAGTCAAATTTTAGGTCGTCAATTATATGCTAATGCTTGGGATGCTAGTGTGGGAATCTTTTATTTCCGCCAAACTAAAAATTTACCTTTATTAGGGCCTCGGTATGCTTTAGGCGCCGCCATTAATCATGTTTTACAGCCTACTCTAAGTGAATGGGGAAATACTTTTACCCTAGGACGTACCTTCTATCTACATGCTCATTATCGATACGATATTTCTTCTCAGCTCATTTCTCTTTTATCTTCTTTGCAATATAAGCAGAATGGCGCGCAAAAACAGCTTGAACTGCATTGTGAGGTTGCCTATCGACCTTTGCTTTGGGGCATTGGTTATCGCGGAGCTACCAATGCAGATGCTCTTCTTGCAAAAATAGGTTTCTTATTACAAAATTTTCTTTTCATATATAGTTACGATTATACTCTTTCTGCGCTTGTAGCAGCTACCAGCGGTTCGCACGAAATTACTTTATGCTATTTTATACCTTTGCAAGAAAAGGGCATAAAAGTAAAAAAAGAAAAACAAGTACCTGATATTGATACAAAAGATTTTCCTCAACTTTCTAAATAAGATTCTTATGCTTGGTACCTCTTATTTGTATCCAAATATAGTGTGTTTTAACTTTTTATACTTTATTATCATTACCTCTATATTTGCCGCAACTTATACGGTAAATAACACTTCGGATTTTATAACTGGCGGTGGTACCCAAGGAACATTACGCTATTGCCTATTACAGGCTAGAACAGGAGATATTATTGAATTTGCTCCTACGATTACTGAAATTTTTATCACAAGTCCTTTGCCCCCCATTACCCAAAGTATCGCTATACAAGGCGGTACTAGCGATGGTACTTTAGATTGTCCACGCCTTGTTACCCTTAACGGCAACGGACTAAATGCAATAGGTCTAGAATTGCAAGCAAATAATATTCGTATATACAATCTGCGAATTATCAACTTTGCTCAAAGTGGTATTAAAATACAAAATGCTTCTAATTGCTTAATTAGTAATTGCGTTATTGCTGGAAATGCGCAATACCAAATTTGGCTTCAAAATGCCCCTAATACCCGAATCCAAGGCAATAAAATTGGTATAACTTGCGATGCCCAAAACTGCCACACTTTTATAAACCCCACTTGGAATTGTAATCCTAACCCTACTGCTAGCCAAAGCCTAAATCGTAGCGGTATTTATATAGAAAATTCTAATAGTTTTATTATTGATAGTGCAAATATTATTGGGTGTAGTTGTCACTGCGGTATTGAAATTTTTAATTCTAGTCTGGGTATTATTCAGGATAATCAAATAGGCTACAATGCACGTGGCAATATAGGAAACCGCTTTCACGCTATTCGTATACGTGGCGATAGTCAAAATAATCGAATTCTTGGTAATACTATTGCCTATAGCGATAACTTAGATAGAAGTCTTTCAATAGCAAGCAACGGTATTGATTTACTAGGAGCGAACACTAAGTATAATACTATTCAAAGTAATTCTATTTTTTGCAATAGTGGTAAAGGCATTCAAATTCGCAATGGCTTGCCTAGTTTGAATGCAAATGAAATGATACAAGAACCAGAAATTATTTCTGCTTATTATTGTCCTGATGGCTCCAACTTAGTAGAAGGGGCAGCTTACCAACCTAATGTACAAATTGAAATTTTTCAAAGCCTTCCTTCCTGTAATTGTGCTGGCTGGCGTTCTTTAGGAACAGTACGCTCTGCTACTACTCCTATACCTGGCTCCAACCCTCCTAAATACCCCTGGGTATTTAACGAATTAAATAAACTTGATTTTACCCTACTTCCTTTACAAATTACAGCCACAGCTACTGATGCAAATGGTAATACTTCAGAGTTTGCCCTTTGCCAGGTTGTATGTACCCTCAGTTTAAAACCCGGCTTGCAAGATACTTTGTTTTGCCAAAATCTCGAGTCTTTTGTGTATGATATTACACCGTTTATTCAAACCTCGCTTAGCTATCGAGTGAGCTGGAAAAGAATCCGCGATGAAAATAACCTACCCGTTAACGAAGAAGATACAGTTGCCAATGCTAACCGCTTTACTTCTCGAAAACTAGGTACTTGGAGAATTAATGTCTTGGGGTGTAATGGCAATTGTCGGATAGAAAAAGAGATTCGAGTTTGTAATTCTCCACGGCCACAAATGCATTTACCTATCAATAATATCACCCCTCTTCCTGTTAATTACCAGGCGCAAGAAACAACTTATAATATTTCTATTTGTGAGCCTACTCGTTTAGTGCTACAATGCATAGGCGAAAGAGATAAATGTAAACAGCAGGTTGGGGGCTGTCATCGACCCTACAATTACACTTGGCTTCGTTATAGCAAAAGACAAACGCCTGCTGCTCAAATACTTACTATCAATGATTCTTCTGCAAGAGGGGGGCAATTGCAGGATTTTGCCTTTTTAGAAATAAATCCTAAGCTATGTGGAAGAAATAGTATCGATACTTTTTTACTTCAGGCACGTAATAGCCAAGGATGCTTAAGCCAAACTACTTTAATTATACAAAGAAATTGCCGGCCCCAATTCACTTTAGGTAGCCGCCGCCAGGAATCTTGTCAAAGCCTTACTCTTCGCGCTACGCCTATGGGTACTATTGGAATTCCTGCCAATTCTTCCTTCGAATGGTTTTTGAATGGTCAGCCCCAACCTCCAGGTGCTGATCCTACTTCTTTAACCCTTACTGGTCCTATAATTAATGGACAAGTAATTTGTAAAATTACCACTCCTCAAGGATGCCAAGCAAGTGATACTGTGCAAATCAATATTAAGCCTGCGCCTCAATTACCTAATTTTCAAGATATTTTAAGTTGTAAAGACGTGGTTTTGTTTGTGGATGCGGAGCCACAGGTTTCTTATCTTTGGCAAGCGCCACCCTTGCCTAATAAAAGAGGAAATTATTTTGAAATTCAACAGCAAAGTACTTTAGTAGAGGTAAGGGTAAAGCTAATAGCAGAAAATGTACTAGGCTGTATAACAGAGAGGGAGTTCTTAGTTCGTATTGCGCCCGGGTTTCGAAATTGCCCTTTGCCTAGTACTTTTACTCTTTGTCCTAGTCAAAAGCAAACAATTATTGCAGAACGTCCTAATTGGGTAACTTCAGCAATGCGCTACAGTTGGCGCATAGGCAACCAAATTATTGGAACAGAGCAAGCGATTACTCTTACTAACGATGCGCCTCAACTTCCTACTCCTAGAGGCCTGCGCTTTGGAGAAAATACAATTGTATTACAATTAGAAGAACCCAGCTTTGGTTGTAGTCTAAGCTGTACTCTACGGGCAAATATTTCACCAGAAGTAGTTTTACAGCCTTTACGTCCTCAAACTGTTTGTGAAGGAAAGACTTTGCGTTATCAAGCTCTTCCACCTTGTACCGAACCTTGCAAACATACATGGATACGTTTACCTTTGGGTAATGAAATTGGTAATGGCTCCTCGATAGAAATTAATGATGTAAAGCTTAATGAAAATGGCCAGCGCTTACGTCTTATTCGTACCAATACCTATGGCTGTAGTGCTAGCATTGAGATCCCCATCCAAGTAGCAGCGATTCCTAAAATAGAAGAAATTCGAATTATTCCTGATGCAGAAAGAGAGCCTTTTTTCTTAGGTACCTATGATTATCGACCTGGCGGAAAAGTAGAACCCTCTATATTTCCCATGGGTAGCAGAGTAACTTTTGATTTTACTGCCAATAAGCCCACCAATATTTTACGCTGTAATTGGTCTTTCTTTGATAGAGATTGCCAAACCTTAGTTCCTATTCCTTCTCGTTCCACACAGTGCTATTATCCTGTAAAGGGTAAAGGGTTAGAGCTTGTTTCTGGAAAAAATAACCCGTTTTGTGGATTATTAAGCATTTGTGATACAATAGGTTGTTGTACTGAGCAAACTTTTAATTATTATGTAGTAGCAGATGTAAGTATTCGTCCTAATTGTACGTATATTACCCCAGGTTCACTTCCTCCATGCGAGCGATTCTATGTAGTAGTGGCTAGCTATAAAGATTATGTTTTGAAAATTTTTGACCGCTGGGGAGAGCTTATTCATACCTGTACTAACCCAGAAGATGAAAATGCTCAATGGGACGGACGCTGTAAAAGTGATGAGTGTCAAGCAGGTACTTATTTTTGGGTATTAGAGCTTACTACTCCTTGGGATGAAAAAATTACTCGCACCGGAAGTATTACATTGTTAAAGTAAAATAATTTGATTTTGAAAAGCATATAAGCTGGTATAAAAAATGAAAAGAACTAAGATAGAAATAATAATTCCTAGTGCTTATTTACACAGGTTAATACAAACTTTTGAAGAACTAGCAATTACAGGATATTCAGTTTTAGAAATTAGTAAAGGCAAGGGGGCAAAGGAGGGGGAAACTTATGCAAGTGGAGCTATTGCAGGTATTCAAAATATGTTAGTATTTACTATTTGTACCCAGGAGGAAAGAGAAAGGCTAGTGCAGAAAATAGCCCATCCCATCAAAAGCTTAGGGGGCCTAATTATTGAATACGAAGTGCAACTTTGTTAAGTAAATTTAAATTATACGAGGATAAATAATTATAAAAAAGAATGCCTATTAATGAAAACTTCTCCCTGAAAAACTTTGACTGCAGGTCCTATAAGCCAAACTTCATTTAAGAGAGTTTCTATTTGTACGTATAGTACTCCTCCTAAGGTATGTACTTCAATGGGCGAAGTAAAATGATAATACTTTTGGGCTACTAATGCAGCTGCCGTTACTCCTGTCCCACAACTAAGAGTGAGATTTTCAACTCCTCTTTCATAAGTCATCATTTCTATTTTGGTAGCTTGTAAGCTTACTAAATTAACGTTAATTCCTTTAAGCCGATAAGAAGAGTTATAGCGAATTGCCCTAGCCTTTTTTAAGAATTCTTCAGTTCTAGGTAAAGGAGAGGTAGTTATTTCTATATAGTGAGGGGAGCCTGTATTTACTTCAAAAATATTTTCTTCTAACCGAGAAATTTGACTTTGTACATGCATCTGGATACTAATTTTACCAGGAGCATAAGCAAAAAAATGATTACCATCTATAGCTTTAAAAATACCTTTATTGCCTATTAGATTTTTGGAATAGGCATATTCTACAATAGCCCGTGCACCGTTTCCGCAGAAACTTGCTGGTAAGCCATCAGCATTATGATAAAACATTTCAAAATCATAAATGCTATGAGGTTGATAAATAATGAGCCCATCGGCACCAATGCCGAAGCGCCGATTACATAACTTGCTGATTATATTAGGATTATTTAGGTCGAATTGTGCCTGCTCTTTGGCAATGATAATAAAATCATTCCCTGTGGCTTGATATTTTTCAAAATATTGCTTTATCATAGGCTAGTGGCAAAAACTATTGTGTATAGACTTTTTTTACTAATTCAACTTGTTTTTCCCAGCACAACTCCTGCGCTACTTTCTGAGTTTGCTCAATAAGTTGAGAATACAACGAACGATTTTGAAAAAGATATAAAATAAGAGAAGCTAAGCTTTGAGGGGTTCTTTTTTCTAAAACACAACCTATGCGGTAGGTAAAAACCACTTTTTTCATTTCTGGTAAATTAGAGACAATTACTGGGGTTCGGGCTTGGATATAATCGTAAATTTTATTAGGAGTAGCATAGCGATAATTGAGTCCCAAGTCTTCCTCGAGGCTAAAGCCGATAAAGGCCTTTGGGGTAAGTGAAGGTAAGTTCTCAAAAGGAACTGTACCCCAAAAGACTACCTGTTTTTCTACTTTTAGCTCAGCTGCTAATTGCTTCATTTTTTCTAGAATATCACCACTACCAACAATCCAAAGCGTAAATCCTTGTAGTAAATTTAGAGTTTCTAACATTAATTCAATTCCTCTGCCTATATTTACCGAGCCTTGATAGAGTAATATCTTTTGATCGATTTTTTGTTTTATTATATTTTCATCAATGGCTAAGGGTAAATAAAAAGGTAAATTTTTTATAATTATAATAGGCTTATGATATTTTTTCTGATATTCACAAGCTATCCTTTCATTCACAGTAATAATTCTTTTTAATCTATAAAATAATATTTTTTCTATAAATAACCAAATTTTTTTTTCCAAGGGCTTATTTATTAACTCGGGTACTTCTGTAAAATATTCATGTGTATCATAAATTAACTTATTCTTTTTAATCCAAGCGATAAGGCAACAGGGTAATAAAGTATCTAGGTCGTTAGCTGTAATTATTTGGGTTTTATGAAATAGAAGAAAAAGAAATAAACGAATTGTAAATTCGAAATAAAAAAGCTTTCCCTTTTCAAAAAATAACTTTAATCGGTAAGTAGCGTAGGGCCTAGAAGAGAGGGGAAGTGAATTTTTTCTAATCCTTCCTACTAGTTCCACTTGCCACCCTAATTGCATGAGGGTCAATGCCATCTTATGGATTCTCTGGTCTGTTACCAAGTCGTTAGTTACTACCAGAATAACTTTTTGCTGCTTAGTCAAGGCTTTATTTTACTTAGGCGCTAAAAAAATGAGTATCAGCGCAATGATAAAAAAAAGTAAATTAGGTAGCCAAACAGCAAACCAAGGCGGTAAAATTTCCTTGCCTATTACCTGAGCGCTTACTAGAATAAAAATATACGTGAAACTTAACGCTATTCCTATCCCTAATTGTAAAGCAATACCTCCCTTGGATTTTTTACACGAAACTGCTACCCCCATGAGAGTCAAAATAATGGTGGCAAAAGGAAAAGCATATCTTTCATATTTTTCTACTTCTAGCTCATATATTAGCTCCGAGCTTCTTTCTTTCTCTCTTTCTATGAAAGCAGTTAGCTGATCTAAGGGTAGGCAGTCGGTAAAAAATTCTTTCTGATAAATATCATCGGGGTAGAGTACAAGAGCAGTATCAAATTGGGGCATAAATCGAAAAGTTTCTTGTGTAGAAGAAAAAGTTCGATACACTACATCACTTAAGCGCCAAATTTTAAGACTATCCAAAAATTGAGCCTGGCGAGCACTAATTTTTTTTTTCACGCTACTATTCTGAAATTCTTCAATGGTGAACATATAGCCAATCTTTTGATATTGGTCATAGTTGTACATATAGGCGTAAGTATTTTTTCCAATTTTTTTATGAATATTAATAGCTTCGTAGAGACGTTTATGCTTAAGATATTGATACTCAAAATCAATTTTAGTATTAAAAGCTTGGGGAGCAAGATAGGCATGAAGATAAAAAATAACTACTGTTAAAAGAGCGGCTGTAGCTAAGTAAGGTGCCAAAAAGCGGTAAAAACTTATGCCGCTACTTAAAATGGCAACAATTTCCATTTTTTGTGCCATTGCCGAAGTAAAAAAAATAACGGCTAAAAAAATGCAAATAGGACTTAAAATATTAGCCAAAAATACAATGAAGCTAGGATAATAAACTTGAAAAACAGCTGACCAAGGAGTTTTATGTTCGATAAATCGGTCTAAATTTTCGGAAAAGTCTATTACACAGATAATAGTGGTTATTACTACTACCATAAAAAGGTAAGTAGTAAAAAATTTCGTTAAAATATAACGGTCGATAATTTTCATAGTAGGGAGTTCCATAGGCGTTATTTGGTACTAAAGGTAACGCGCCGATTTTTTCTATCTTCACTGTTAGGAAATTCAGGTAACGTATAACCATAACCACGAATAAAAATTCTATCTGAACGGATATGATAGTACTTGATAAGATGTTTTTTCACTGCTCTTGCCATTTCTAGAGAATAAATTGGCTGATTTTCCTCTGCGTTACCTTTATTGGTATGCCCATTTACATATAAAATTAGATTAGGAAACTCATACATAATTTCAGCTATTTTTTGAAGTACTTCCTGAGATTTAGAGTCTATTTTCAATGTATTTCCTACGAAATAAACACGGTACTTGGAAAAGTCCCATTGATTTTTAGTAGTAGAAGTTGCTACAATGGTATCTGGAGGCAATAAAATATCGTAATAAGCAGAAAGCGCAGCAGCTAATTGAGATATGGACTGTAAAGAATCTGGATTTCGAGTGCGTAATTCTCTTCCTAATTTTTGAGTAGTCAAATTATTAAAGAAAGTAGTAAGAAAAGCATCGGGTAGTTGATTAAAAATGGCGGCGATTCTTTTATCAGGTAAATTTTTAAAAACATTAATTAAAGTAGTATCCGGTAATTGAGCGAGCATCCTAGCAATTTGAGAAGAAGAAATTCCTTGCAACAAATTCAATGCCCTATCTGCGGGAGCAGCTTCTTTAGGAGAAGCAGCCGAAAGTTGTACAAACCTTAAAGGAAAGCCCTGCTGGATATATTGTTTTAGGCCACTTTCGACATACTGCTGCGAGTTAGTAGCAATGCCTAACACGTAGTAATTTTGTACTAAGTATTTAAGGACAAAATTTTGAATATCGTCTAGATGTACATTCCACAAAATATTTAAAAAGTCTGCATAAGCTTGTATACCGGCGGTTGCCCACCAAGAACTAACTATAAGTCCAATTTTAGATAAATCTTGCTGCTGTAAAATGAATTCAGCTTCTGCCATTTGCTTAGCCATCTTTAGTTCATAGGGAGAAAAAAAACGAGTAGTTACCATTCGATTAAGAAGTCTTCGAACAGTATCTAAAGCTTCAGGAATGCGAGTAGGATCTGGAGCCAAAATAAGATTCAATTCAGAACGATAGGCAGAAGGGTGAAATTGGGGTAAGCAATCCTGAATTAAACCACTTTGCACTGTTTTTTGATAAAACTGTCCATCTTTAAGCTGTAATAATTTACTGAAAAGAATAGCTTCGGCTAATAAACGAGGATTATCTTTTAGACTAGGCAATTGCCAGGCAAAATTAAGTAGAGGACTAAGCATATTCTCTTGTAAAACTACTACCACTGTATCTCTTTTAAGGGGTTCGAAATTAGGAATCGTGGGCAAGGGTTTACTTTCCACTTCCCAGTGAGTTAAAATAGAATCGGCAACAGCTAAAGCACGTTGGGGAGTAATAGCACCCGCCATCACTAAGAGGGTATTGGCAGGCAAAAAATAGCGAGTATGAAAAGAATGTAATTTATAAAGCGAAGCATTTCTAAGATGGGCAAAATCGGGAGTCCAAATTTTACGAGTATAGTGTTTTTTCCAAAGAACTCGATTCATCTCTTTAGAAAGATGGCTTAGCAAGTAATCCGGTTGCGATTCATAGAGTTTAGCTTTTTGAAATAGCAAATTTTTTATTTCTGTGGTATCAAACTTAGGAAAACGCAAGCAATGATGAAGAAACTGCAAGCCCGCGGCCACTAAATGATTAGGTAAGGTAAGGCTAAAATATTGATACTCTGGGCCAGTATAGGTTTGTGTAACGCAGTGAAGAGACTGTAACGCTCTTTCATATTGTTCTCGCGTAGGGTAATAATAATTAGGAGCAAAAATTAAATTTTCCAGAACAAAGGGTACTCCTACTATGCTTTCATCTTGAGTAATAGCTCCTGCTTTAATAGCAAAGCCTAATTGTACAATTGGTAATTCAGGCTCTTCAATCACCAAGAGCTGCACGTCATTGTGTAGAAGAGCAAAAGTAACTTTATCACTAATTTTTTGTCCTTGGCACCATGCGCAAAATTTTGCGCATAAGCAAAAAAAGAAAAATTGCCAACATCCAAAAAGGAATAACAGACGCATAAATGCTGGCAAATCATAAAAGCTTGGCTTTTGCTAACATCTCGGGAGCAGCTGGATGGTCGGGTTTAACTCTTAAACAAGTTTCAAAAGCTTCTATAGCTTTTTGTTTTTCCCCCATTTTAAAGTAAATAGCCCCCACATTATACAAGTAATTAGGGTCGGTAGGCAAAATTCGTAGTGCCTCCTGAGCACACCGAAGCGCCTGCTCCAAATTATTCTGTTGGATATAATAAACAGCTAGTTGTGTCCATGCGCTATGATTGTCAGGATTATAAGAAACTGCTCGGTTCAAAATATCAATGGCTAGCTGCACTTCTTTTCTAGCATAAGCTTTAGCAGCCTTATCTGTAAGAGCTCGGGAAAGCATTTCGTTATGCTGCTTAATAAAAGGGCTATTGGGAGCATATTTGCGAGCTTGCAACCAAAAATATTCTGCAGAATCTACATTTTCTAGAGCAAAATATGAAAGTCCGATATCCATATAAGGCTCAGGGTATTCTGGAAAAATAGCAATGGCTTTTCGCAAATAGCCCTGCCCTTTGGCAATATATTTTCGGGCAATTTCTAGTGAATCTTTTCTGCTTCTTTTTAGAATATCAATTCCTAGTTGGAGCCAGGAACTTCCACCGGCTTTATTAGCCATAGCACTCTTATCGCTGATATCAGCATCATGTATAAATAGTGTATTGCTATCCTTCCAAATTGTATTTCGATGGATAGTATGGTAACCCATAATCAGTAAAGGCGGCAGCAATAATCCTGCTATACCTACTGCTTGAATTTTAGAAGTATTAAGCCTTTGTGAGAACCAATGAATTCCTAAAGCAAGTATTATGCAAAATCCTAGTGAGCCCTGGTAAAGAAATCGCTCCGCTAAAAAAGCTCCCCCTATGCTTATAACTAAACCTGACACAATAAAAATTGAAAACAAATAATACAAAATAGCGTAACTAGCCATATTTTTGGTTTTTAAGCCCTTAAGTGCATAAGCTAAAAGTAAAAGATGCAGTAAAAACGCTATTAGAAACTCAGGAGTAGCAAAGGAGTAATAATCTATTTGCTTATAAGTATAGTCCCACGTTAGGGGATAAGGGAAAAAAAGAAGATGAACATACTTTTGAAGTACTACAATATTAGTAGCAATTTGTTGAGCTTTAGTCGCATAAATATAGGCATTGTTAAGAACAATGTTACTATTTTGAAAATTAGCACCTGAGGCTAAAGTACGAATGAATAGATAAATAAGAATTACAACCAAATAACTGCCTGTGATTCGCAAAATGGTATTCCGCGGAAGACGAGTAAAGAAATAAAGGGTTAGAGGAATAATACCCAAATAAGTTAAACCATTTTCTTTAGAAAGTAATGCTAAAAAAAGGCAAAGTAAGGAAAAAATAAAAAAAAGTGAATTAGGAATAGTATTAGAGAAATCTGTACTTTTTTTTTGTTCTACAAAAGGGAGCAAATTTTGATAGTTTTTATGCTTATAAAGGTAAGTAAACAGCAAATATTGACTAAGCAATAAGAAAAGCAGAGATAAAATTTCGTCTCTGCTTTTAATATTGGCAATGGCTTCGGTATGAATAGGGTGAAAAGCAAAGATTAAAGCTGCCCAAAAAGCAATATCTGCTTGGGAACGAAACATAAAATTACGAAGTAAAAGAAAAATAATTACAATTGTTACTCCATAAAGCAAAGCATTAATACCATGAGTAATGCCTGGCGATTCTTTCCATAATTCATACTCTATAGCAAAAGTAATAATTGAAAGGGGGCGATAGCGGCCACCAGGCAAGGTATTTTTTTGTCCTTTAGTAAAGCCATCGAAACTATCTTTGGTAAGCAGCGCCTTAATGCCGGCAAGACCTTTTTTAGTATGCTCGTTTTGGGTGTATACCATTAAATCATCAAGAGCATATCCATTACTAATAGTGTTAGCATATAATAAAAAGCCAGTTAAAAATAAAATCCAACATTGAACTTTTAGCGAAAGGCGAGATAACCAAGGAAGGTGGTAATTTACTGGTACAAGAGAGGGCGCTGAAGAAGGCGAAATATTTGCTATGGAAGGCTGATTTTTACTACTTTTTTGATTTTTCATACAAAAAGTTAACTTTATACTGGCAAAATTAACATTTTCTAGGCTTTATATACAAAGCGATGCTAGCCATTCTTTTGAGCCTCTAAGGAAATTAAGGAAGGGGGGCATCTGTTTTTGAATTTTGCGTTGGCGTATTTTTGAAATATCTTATTAGCTCTTTAATAAGGATTCTTAGCACTGTATACGCAGGAATGGCTGCTATCATTCCGGGTATTCCTGCTAGACGCGCTGCCATTAGAGTAACTACAAAAATTTCCAAAGGATGAGATTTTAGGGTATTAGAATATATAATAGGCTGTAAAAGAGCATTATCAATTAATTGAACAAGTAAAAGGGCTATAAAAGCTTTAGCCTGCAAAGGGAAAATAAAAGTATAAAAATCTTGATGAATGTGAGTAGACAAAATAATCAGCAAAGAAAGAATATTGGAGATAATGGGTCCTATGTAGGGAATAAGATTTAATGCGCCACACATAAAGCCAATAAGTAACGCATTTTTTACTCCAATGAGGCTAAGGAAAAGTACACTTAGAAAAGTAACACAGCTAGTTTGAATAATAAGAGCAATAAAGTACTTTTGAAGATTAAGACGTAAATCTTCTAATAATTCGCTCAAAGCCTCTTTATAAGAAGGGGGCACTACCTGAAATAGTAAATTTTTAAGCAACTCAGGATCCTGTAAAAAGAAATAAGCCATAAAGGAAGCAGCAAAAAGAGCTGTTAAAATACTCCCAATCTTAGAAACTACATTAATGATACTACTTAGCAATGAACTATCAAAAATTTTACTTAAAACCTCTGCTAAGTAATTACGTAAAGCTTCTTCGATGTGAACTACAATTCCTATTTGAGCTAATTTTTCTTCCAAGTTTCCTAACGGCTTACGAATAGCCCTAAGAACATCTTCCGGCTTAATGCTGCTTAAGATTTCTACTTGCTGTACAATAAGAGGAATAAATAAAGCAATAAAAGCTAAGATAAGTATGTAAAAAACAATAAGTGTAATACCAGCACTTAAGCCACGAGGAACTCGTTTTTTATAAAGCCGAATGCGAGCAAGCGCCTCACATAAAGGACGGCCTACAATAGTTACTATTAGGCCCATAATGAAATATAAAAATATGTCCCAAAAGTAATAAACGAGGAAAGCAAACCCCCCTATAACAAAAATAACTTTAACATAGAATAAAAAATTATACCTAGAAGAGAACATCGTTTTGAAAAAGATTATAGTTTTAATATAAAGTTTTCTATATAGTTTTTCTTGTAGCATACTTAAGGGGCTCCCTAAAACTAAAATAGAAGACAAAGAAAGTCTTTATTCCTCTCATTATCCTCCAAAATATATCCAGATTCTTAATTAAATTTGTTTCACGGTACTGGCTGTGGCCTAGCTTGTAGTTCTAAAGAAGCAAACTCAATAATTATGTTTAACTTTGCTGAAACTATTAAAAAAAAATTTCCTTACAACGAAAAATTGGGCTTTTATGTAAAACCTCATCTACCTGCTAAATTACTAGGCAAAGTTTTAAATAATTACACGAAAATCAGTTCCCCAGCTGATGTGGTTGCTCTTTACTACTATACTACAGTTTTTAGTAGCAATAATATTGTGTTAACAGGAACTCACCTATTTGCACCTAAAAATTCGTTTCTATTAGAAGATATTAGAAGTGCTAGAGCTAATAAAAATACTCTAGAGTTGATGATTAATCAAAGTGGAAATACAGTTAGTTGCCAGCTTAGTACTCAAAATGAGGATGCTGCACAAATACTAGCCAAATTCTTTGAAGACCTAGTGTATACCCCTAGAACAGAATCTCTTTTAGCAACTGTTAATTCCTATGAACAGTATCCAGAAGCCGAAAGAAATTGGCTTTTGCTACGAGATGAAATTATGAAAACTATTGATATGCTTTATGAAAAGTTTAACGAGGGAAAAATTACATTATTAGAATTTGAAGAGAAGAAACAGGAACTTCTCTCTAGACTCTAAACAATAAAAATTAGGAATGATTGATACTCACGCTCATTTATACCTCCACGAATTTGATAATGACCGAGCAGCTATGATAGAGAGGGCACGTCAAAAGCTCAAAGCAATTATTTTACCTAATATTGATTTAGAAACTTTAGAACAAGTAGAAAATCTTGCTCGAGAATACCCAGGCTTTTTATGGCCTACAATTGGATTACATCCCTGCTCGGTAAAAGAAAATTTTAGGCAAGAGCTTCAAAAGATGGAAAAAAGGCTGGTGGAGCATTCTAAGAGATATGTGGCTATTGGCGAAGCAGGTTTAGATTTATACTGGGATAAAACTAATCTGCAGTGGCAGATAGAAGCCCTAGAACAACAAATTGATTGGGCAATTGCTTACCAGCTGCCCATTATTTTACATACACGCGAAGCTTTTTCACTGACTTATCAAATAGTTCAACAAAAGTCACATCCTCGCCTAAAAGGTATTTTCCATTGTTTTAATGGAACTGCCCAGGAGGCAGAAAAAATTTTTGAACTTCAATTCTGGGTTGGAATAGGAGGTACCCTTACTTATCCTAAAAATATTATTCTACGAGAGGCTATCAAAGCTATACCCTTAGAAGCAATTGTATTAGAAACAGATGCTCCCTATTTAGCACCAGTGCCCTACCGTGGTAAAAGAAATGAAAGTAGTTACATAGAAAAGGTGGCCCTAGAAATTGCTAAACTAAAGAATATGGAAGTAGAAAAAGTTATAGAGGTCACAAGCTTGAATGCTCAAAAGCTATTTGGAGTTCCTTTAAGTTTTTTTGCAAATTAAAATTTAAGCAAAACTTATTGGATAGCTGAACTTACAGGTAGTACCCTTACCTACTTGACTTTGAATTCTAAAGTCTCCTTTTTTAAAATGTAATATTCTTTGAACAATATTTAGTCCTAAGCCTACTCCCAAAAAATTATTTGTATTTTTACCTCGGTAAAATGGTTCAGCAATAAAAGGCAAGTCTTCTTCCAAAATGCCAATGCCATTATCTTCAATCGAGAATTTTAGGTAATTATTTTCAATAGTAGTAGTAATAGTAATCTTAGGGTTAGGTAGGGAATACAAAAGCGCATTCATCAAAATTTTATGAAGAATAATAGAAAGAAGTTTTTCCTCTACTTCTAAAGGCTGGTTAAGAGTGTGGTCTATATGTTCAATTTGGGCCTGTGCAAGTTCAGGACGCATCATCTGAAATTTTCGAATTAAACTATCCAGGTAATCACCTAGGCGAATTGTTTTGGGAGTAGTAAGTTGAAAATCAGAATCAGTTTGTCCTATCAGCACAATATCTTCTATAAGTTCATTAATATAATTAGCAGACTGAAGAATTACTTTGAGATATTGCTCCTTTTTTTCTTCGCTTTTTTCTTTTCTGAGTAGAAGCTCTGTATAAAGCAGAATATTACTTAAGGGAGTTTTAAAACTATGGCTAATTAGAGTTAAAAAATTTGATTTTAATAAATTTAATTCAAGTTCATTTTGGAGTAACTGTTGTAGGCGTAGCTCATTTTCTTTTTTTTCTGTAATATCAATAGCTATTACTACACAACCAATAATTTGTGCTTTTTCATTGCGTAGGGGATTGGCCCCTGCTTTGAAGAAACGACCGTTTATTGAAAATTCAAACTCTGCATGTTGACCTAATAATGCATTCTTATGCGCCCTCAAGATAGTAGGATAATCTAGCTGGTTAGCAAAAAGATTTTCTATAGTCATATTGGGCTCAACAACCCAATTAGAGGGTAAAGCTTTTCCTTGCAGAGAAAGAATTTCTAAGTGTATATTAGTACTCCAAACGATTCCTGGTACTTGTTCTAAAAGTAGTTGTATTTTATAGCTAGATTCTGCATTGAGCTGTTGGAAAATAAGGCGTTTTTGTTTTTCTATAGCTAGATTATCTACAATATCTTCTAGCTCTTTCAACCAATGATGATTATCACTAGAAATTATACTCCAATGATGGATAATGTGATGTAACTTTTGCGAAAGATCCCGACAATGATTGATAATACTAAAATATAACAATAAATGCAAGTCAGTATCCTTTTGTAACAAGTTTAGATTTTTGAGATTTTCTATATAAATATTGATTTGAAAATTTTCTTTGTTACTTAGAAAAGGTGAAACAAAAACATTTTCCAAACCTGGGAAAAAAGAAAAATAACAGCCATATTCACCATCCTGAGCAGTTAATGCTAGTTTTTTTTTCGTTGCTTCTAAAATTGAAAAAAAAATATATTCCGGCTTATTTTGTATAATTGAGGTAGTATCAATACAATATTGGTTTTCCTGAGTAATAGTAAAATATTGAACTAGGCTATTTTGTACCCTTACTTGGGCAGTAATTTTAGAACAAGGAATAACTAAAATGATTTCTGAAAGAAAAGCTTGAACAAAAGGTATTAGTTCAAATTCTAATAAATTAGAAATCTCAGGAGTCTTTGTAGCTTGGAAATGCAAAAGGTGTAAAGTTTTTTTGCGTGTAAAAAAAACATTTAATCCGTTTTGAAGAATTTCTAAGAGCTCTTTTTTATTCCAGGGTTTCTCGATATATGCAAATAAATTGGCTTTATTTAGCGCATTTCCTACCTGCGAGGCAGTAGCTTGTCCTGTTAGTAAGATTTTAATAGCCAGGGGGTATTGCTCATGAATACGTATCAATAGTTCATCTCCTTTCATGCCAGGCATCAATTGGTCTGCTATAATTATAGCAGGTTCCATATTGGAATGAGCGTTTTCATCAATAATTTCTAGTGCTTCGTCGGCACTACTTGCAATTTCAGTATTCAAAGTAGAAAAGTTTTCCCCCAAAAGATTACGGAGCGTTGCAAGAACAGTATATTCGTCATCTACGCAAAGCAAGTAGTAATTGCGGTAGGCATTTTGCATAAATCTACATAACGCTAGAGGTTAAATAAACGTATTAGGATAGAAATTAGTTTTCACGATGAATAGTAAAGTTTACCAGCTTAATTAAAGTTTCTTTGGCTACCGAGTGTTTAAAAGGTGCAATTAGCTCCATAGCCTGGGCAACAAATTCGTTCATTTTTTTCTCAGCATAATTAATGCCACCCTGATTTTTAACATATTCAATTAGCCATTTTACCTTTTGGGAATCTTGGTTGTGGTTTTTAACAACATTAATAATTAAACGGCGCTCACTTAAGGAAGATTTACCAAGGGCATAAATCAAAGGAAGAGTCATCTTTTTCTCTTTGATATCAATGCCTATAGGCTTGCCCGAGTTTACACCTGAATAGTCTAGTAAATCGTCTTTAATTTGAAAAGCAATGCCTACTTTTTCGCCAAATAGACGCATTCTTTCTATTAGCTCTGTATCTTGAGTAACACTAGCTGCTCCGCAAGCACAACAGGAGGCAATAAGAGAGGCTGTTTTTTGACGAATTATATCAAAATAAACAGGTTCTTCAATGTTCATGGTACGAGCTTTTTGGAGTTGCAAAAGCTCCCCCTCGCTCATTTGGCGCACAGCTTCAGAAACAATTTTAAGAAGGTCAAAGTCGTTAGCATCCAATGCCATAAGCAGACCCCGAGAGAGTAAGTAGTCTCCTATTAAGACAGCAATTTTATTTTTCCAAAGTGCATTAATTGAAAAAAAACCTCTTCTTTTATCGGCATCATCTACTACATCGTCATGTACTAAAGTTGCAGTATGTAAAAGTTCAATAAGAGCTGCTGCTCGATAAGTAGCTGGTTGAATAGGGCCGCATACCCCTGCACTGAGAAAAACAAACATAGGACGAATACGCTTGCCTTTCGTTTTGAGTAAATAAAGCATAATTTTATCGAGCAAGGCCACCTTGCTGCGAAGGGCACTTTGAAAATGCTTTTCGAAATACTCTAATTCTTTAGCTATAGGAGCCTGCAATTCTGCCAATGAAATTGTCATCCGTTTTTAGGTAGTTAACTACTTATTTTGAGTAATCCAATACAAGAGAATTCCTACTGCAAGGAGCAACAAGATTGTAAAAAAGATTTTCCAGAAAGATAAAGGTTTTTCGCCGCTAATAGTTCCTGTTTGCCCATTAATTACTACTTGGTAAACTTTACCATTATACTGATAAGCAGCTATCCAAACAGGTAGCAGAAGATGCTTAAATGTAATATCATATTTATGAGTATTAATTTGCAAATTTCTGTAAGTATCACCCGGTACCATGCTAGCACATTCTTGGTAGATAAAATCATCCATAATTTTTTCTGCCATCCTAAAACCAGCTTTTACATCATAAGTATATACTTCGGCTTTCCAACCTAATAAATACTCGGGCTTATAATTAACTACTTTAGAAAGGTCAAAAGGATAAATTTGTTGAATACGCTGCTGCGTAATGCCTTGCGAGGCTATTACCAAAACATCATCGAACCAATGCTGATAAAAGCCGCTCACGGGTTCCCATCGAATTCTTTGCTCCTGCCTTTCTTGAACATTTCCTTCTGAGTCAGTATACTGCACTGTTACATAGTAATAATATCCAGCTTCTGCCGTCCAAAAAGAATCGGTATGAGCATCATATGTCCAAAAAGGAATATAGACTCCCTCTACCTTAGAAAGGTGTGCTAATTTTTTTAAATCGTTAGGTTGAAACCAACCACTTCCTAACCAAACCTTAAAGATTTCTAATGCTTTATTCTTTTCTATGCTAAAAGGAAGTACGCCAAAGGGCTTAATAATTTTAGTATCAAAGGCTTCTTGATTAACATTTTCAGAACCGCAAAAACTACAACGCAAAACTACCTCCTGAATATTTACAATGGTTTTGGCGCCACAAGTTTTACAATGAAAGGTTTTACTTTCTAAACCTAACCCTGTATCCTGCCCTGCAAAACTAATTGCTTCCGTAAAACTTTTTTCTACAACTCTATCATTAGAATTAGGAATAATTTGCTCATAACCACAGTATTGGCAAGCAAGCTTTTCTTTAGCCGCACTAAAGGTTAGCTGTGCACCGCAACCCTTACAAGGAATACTAACAATTTGCTTTAACTGTTCTTTTTCTTCTCCATTAACCATAAGAAAGTTAAAAGTTAATCGTTAGATTCTGGATTCCAATCTGCAGCTGGTTTTAACGGGATAGCAATTTCATATTTTTTACCAGGGGTGACCGGTAAGGAGCTCTTTTTTAACCAAGGATTCATAAGTTTTAGTTCTTTATAAGTAGTACCATTTTCAAAAGCAAATTGAATAAGGTCAGGTACGGTTTTAGTTACCGTTATCGTTTTACAAGGTATGGGTTGGTATAATTGCTTTTCTTGAATTCGATAGCCATAAGTTTTAGGATAATTCAAGATTAATTTTAGAGCAAGAATTCGATATACGTAGCGTGCAGTTTCTGAATTGAGCCACAAATCATAATAATTAAGTTCTCTTTGCTGAGATAAAGAATTAGCATACCCCGCCATGCCCATATTGTAAGAAGCTGCTACATGAGTCCAATTATTAAATCGCTTATAGGCAGTTTTAAGGTACTTACAAGCCGCATAGGTCGCTTTAATAGGATGGTCTCTTTCGTCTACAAACTGATTTACTTCTAAGCCTAATTCTTTTGCTGTAGCTTCCATAATTTGCCAAAATCCTTGCGCCCCCATGGGAGAGGTAACATTTCGAATACCACTTTCTGCTACCATGAGATAGAAAAAATCTTCAGGAATGCCTTCGTTTCTTAAAATTTGCATCATTTCTTCTTTATAGCGAGGTGCTCTTTTTAAGATAAGAGCTGTGGCTGGAATAGAATAAACTGCCAGGGTTAGCTCATTCTCTAAACTTTCTCGAACAAAGGGGTCCTGCAATGGTATGTTTTCACCTGCAAAATCAAGTTTGGGGGGTATAGGTGGTGCCCGAAAAACTATCTCGCCTTCCTTACTTTCCCTGTTTTGCAAAGTAAAAAAAGACACATCTCCCCCCTTAAAAAAATAAGGATCTACAGCTATAAAGGTGGCGCATAAACAGAAAGCAGACCCTGAAAGAAAATAAAGAGCAGCTTTTTTCATCCTTTTTTAAATCAAACCATATCTTTTACGTAAAATCCATTCAATAGATAATAAAATTAATAAAATAATTAATGGATAAATTATTCGATGAATAGCTTGGGTAGTAATTCTGTACTCTAATAAGGGTTTTAGTTTAGCGTCTGCAGCAATTATGTTTGCTAAAGAAGCAAAATTGCGTGCTAAAATAAATTTTCCGCCTGTTCTCAAAGCCAATTGTTTCATCAATTGAACATCGGCTTTGAGCTGAATATATTCAATAGGGGAGCTTCCTACTGAAAATTCACCCGCGTCTGTTCCTAGGTTCTGTCCTTGTTTACTACCCTCTGCCAAAAAAGAATAACTACCTGGTTCTAAGTTACTTAGCTCTAATTGATAATTTCCGGAAGGATTTTCTTGCAAATAATAATCTATTACTTTGCCAT
The DNA here is from genome assembly GCA_025057395.1 of Bacteroidia bacterium. Classification (GTDB taxonomy): domain Bacteria; phylum Bacteroidota; class Bacteroidia; order J057; family JANWXU01; genus JANWXU01. Next base: position 37,515 of record JANWXU010000004.1, read on the forward strand.
CACTTTGAGTAAGTTTAAGCTTAATTTCGGCTCCCTTAAGGGGATTATTAGCTTCATCATATACCTGACCTTTAATAATTACTCTTTCCGTACCTAAGTAAGCGCCTTTAGTAGGAAATACTCGAAAGCGGCGAGTATCACTTTTAGTATGTAGCCACTGTATGAGATTATATATCCACTCATCAAAAACATCAAAACTTTCCGTTTCTAAAAAAGCATGCATACGCCATTTCCAAATTCCCTCTCCAATAATCATTATATTTTTCATTCCACCGTTATCTTGCAAGGTAAAAACAGGGTAATTAAGCGCTATTCCTTTAATTTTAGCGGTTCCAAAAACTTGGGTATTAGCTTTAGTTTTCCATTCAGAATCATTTCTTATTAAAGGAGGGGCTGTTTCTAACCAATTAATAAAAACCTTTTCGTCCTCAAACTTATAAGAAGCATGATTTTTGTAGGCAGGACTAATATTTAGTTGTGCATCCGAAAAAGTATTAGATATTCTTTCGGGAAAAGCCCCCATAAAATCTTTTTGCTCAGGATGGATATTAAACTTGGTCAAAGCTCCAATTAAATGAATAATAGGAGTTTTTTTACTTTTACAGATAGCATAAATTTGTTCTAGTATAGGTCTATCATTGCTGCTCGAGGGGAAGTTATGAAAAATAAATAGATCAAACTCATTAAGATTAGTAGGGGGTTCGTAAAATTCAGACTCATTTTTTCGAATAAATTCTTTTAGCGCATACCTATCGTCCCTTCTTAAGCATTTATACAAAGCTCCTAAATCGGGATGGGGAGCACCTGCTAGTAGTGCAATTTTAAGCCTAGTGTCTAAAACCTTAATAAAGAAAACTTGCTGATTATTTTGATAACTAATTTCGTTTTCAATTCGGTTAATTACTACAGAAAATGTTTGTAGACCTGCTTTTTCGAGTTGTACCTCAAAATTTACCTTAGCAATATTAGAAGCTTTACTTACCACTACATTTTGCTTTTGAAGAAGTTTGCCATCTTTCAAAAGTTGTACTTCTACGTTTTCTTGTTCAATACCCAAACCTCGTATACTTACCTGAATAGGCGTAATCGTATTCTTATAAGTAAGTTCATTAAAGTTAATACTTTCAATCAATAAATCTCTGGGCTCGGTGGTATCTCCTATTAAAACGGTGTAAATAGGTACTGAACTATTTTCAATTGCATATAAAGGATTAATGCCGCCTGTGGAAATACCATCAGAAATCAATACAATAGCCCCTAGGTTTTGATTGGTGTAATTATCAAAGGTTGTCTTTAGTACTTCTCCAAGTTGAGTGCCTGAAAAATTGTAAGAAACTGAGTCGATAGAGAGCATTTTCTCGGGCTTATTGCCAAATACATAACTATGAATATTTACATTTGGGTTATTCCAATTGTTAACAAAATTTTTAAAAAGAAGTGGAAATTCTTTTTTTACAAAGTTAGAATCTTTATGTGCTAACATGCTCTGAGTACCATCTTGCAAAATGGTAAGAATAGCGGGAGTTTTTTCAACTTGATTAAGGGTAACAAGTGGTTCCAGGAAAAGCAACGAGAGAAGAAATAAAGAAAAAAAACGTAATCCTCGCAGCAACCATTCAATAATTTTGGGTATTTCAATGTGAATTTTGAAGTACATCCAAGAGGTAAGCGCAGCAGCCACTAATAAACAAACTAGAATTAGCCAAGGGGAGTAGCTAAAATCAAGATGTAACATTATAAGTTTCAATTAATTGAAAAAAGATTATTGAGTTACCTACCACATTCAAAGTAGGAGGCAAAAAAATAAATACTACAAGCCCTATATGGGGTATGCAAAAATATCAAATTTTATAATAGTAAAATACCTCGCATTAGCCCACCAACAAAAGCTTAAGTAAGGAGGTACTACTTAATAATAACTTAATAATATTTATGTTTAATTACTGCTTTTAGATTAGCTTACTTTTAGTGCTGTAGCAGGCTGAATTTTAGTAATATAAATAGTAGGTATAAACATAGCTAATGTAGAAGAAGTGATTACTATTAAATTGGCTTTTAAGAATTCAAATAAGGGCCAATCTACGGGTACGGTTTTTACAAAATAAGCATCTGGGTCCATTGTAATGAACTGAAATTTTTGTTGGATGGATAATAGTAAGGTTGCAACCAGATTTCCTCCCAAGACACTTAGGGAAATAATTATAAAGGCTTGGAAAAGGAAAAGTTTTTGAATGAAGAAGTTAGAAGCACCTAGGGCTTTGAGTAATCCAATAAAAGAAATTTTTTCAATGATTAAAATGATCATAGCACTCGCCATATTAATTATGGCTACAATAATCATAAATACCAAAATGAAGAAAACATGCTGGTGCTGCAAAGAAAGCCATTGAAAGATATCTTGGTAAAGTTCATCGGCAGCATAGGCTTTACACGAGGTTCCTAACTGGGCATTTATTTGAGCAGCAAAGTTTATTCTTTCTTGGCTAGAATTAGGCTTTTTGAGCTGAATTTCGATACCCTGATACTGATGAGGCTGCCAACCTAGAAGCTTTTGTAGCATTTGAATATCACAAAATACCATCCTTTGGTCAAATTCCAGCAGGCCCGTTTCATAAATTCCGCAAATATTCACTACTCGTACTCGTACCTTCTCGCGCTCCCAAAAATATAGCCTTACTTTATCTCCTACGTCTAATACTAGCTTATCTGCTATTTTACTAGAGACGAGGATTTCGTTACTTACCTTTCCTGCTACCCATCGAATTAGCCTTCCTTTTTTAAGGCTCCGGTAAATAAAAGTGCTATCCCATTCAGAGTTAATTCCTTTTAACTCTATTCCTTCCAAAAAAGAAGAGCTTTTTAGAATAGCACTCCTTTGTAAATAAGGATAACAAGATTGTACATTGGAATTCAATTGCATAATAGATTTGCAAAAATGGGGCGGAAGCCCCAAGGGTTGCAACGTATCTAGTGCTTCTGAAAAATAATTTGTAATTTGAACATCTGAAACAAAACCTGTAATTTTGGATTGGATTTGCTTTTCGAAGCCCGTAGTAACAGAGATAGCAATTTGAATAATCGCAGTACCTAGTACTATTGAAAAAACAGCTAATACTATAGCCAAATTGCCTAATGCCTTCCTTGGAAAAAGGAAATAAAGTGCAAATGAGCCTCGCAAGAAAAAACAACTTAGTTCGAATGTGAGCTGCTATGACGAGCCTCTGCTAAAGTTTGACCAATTTGCAGAATTGTATCTATTGTAGGATAGGCTTTTATTAAATAATGTTGGGAGTCTACCTTTGCAATACAATCTTTTGCAATTAATTGATTTATAAAATTCTTGGCATGCTTGGTTCCAAAAACATCATAAACATTTTTACCCGTGGCTTGTTTCACAACCATGCCTAAAAAACTTTTATTATAAGTTTCATCAATAATGAAGTTATTATGAAAATAATCCACAATTAACTTAGCATCGTCAATTCCTAGTAAGTTAGGTTTTTCACTTCCCTTTTGCCCGTTGGTAGTAGCAGAAAGGGCAGCTTTCGATCTCTCACTTTTTTCCCCACGCTCTATTTTCACATCAAGCTTCACTTTTTTAGTAGTGTCTTTGTCTCCCTTTTTCTCTGCTAAAGAGTTTTCAGTTTTGGTAGGTTCCTTAGATATTTCATTTTTTTCAGTAAAACCCTCTGCCTTTCTCTCCCTCATTATAGCCGATGGCTTTGCTTCAGAAACTAAAGAAGATTTTTCTCCTTTTACCCCCACCTCAGATGCACTGGAAGAAGCAACAGCCCGCGAGGCTTCCAACATTTTCTTTTCTCCCGTTACTTCCTCCACTTTGGTAGATTTTTCCCCTCCAACATTCCCTTTATTCCCTTTTAATTTTTGCCCTTCCACTTTTGAAGTCCCTCCTTCTTCTCGAGGCTTGGAAACACTTAGTTTAGAAGAAGTTGGTTCTTTATTTTCTGTAGAGCGAACCGCTGATTGTAGATTTTCCTGTACTACTACTTCTGCTGAAGAAAAGACTTTTTTAACCTCCCTGGTTTCCTTTGCTTCATTAGACTCTTTGCGTAGAGAGCGCTCCGTCGTTCGTGCTTCTTTGTTTTCATTCTTAGCTGCAATTTCTTCTCCCCTTCTTTCTTCTTGTTTCTTGCCCCCTTTAGATTCAGCCCTGGTTAAGTCTCCTGAGCTTAGTGCATACTCCCTTACTTTTGAAGAAATAGAGGATTCCTCGGCAAACTTACTTTCTTCTTTTCGCTCTACTTTTTTTAAGGGTTTCGTCTCTGAAGACTTCTTTTCTTTCTCCTCTACATTATGCCACCGTATATCATTACGCTGAGCTGGCTTTAGAGGGAGCAGTTCTTCGGCATTAATTAAATCTACTAAAAGTCCCTTTTCTTTTAAGAAGCGAATAGTACCTGCATAATGCGAACCTTCACCCACTAAAATAATCTTTTTGTAAATAGCATTGGTAGTAACTTCATACACTAAAGAACTTACCAAATAAAGCCGTAAGCTTTTTTCATAAGGCGGTACTATTTTTGTAACAGTAGGATAAGCAGCTAGCTCTTGATACCTTTCCGGCGCTTCTTGCCGCGTAACCACCCACACAATGGGTTTTTCAAGCTTCTTTATGAATTCATAGTTTAATTGCTTACCCCGCACACTCTCCCAGTCGAAAACAACTAACGTTTGGTCTCTCGAAGGCTTACGCTTTGATTTACCCCAAAATAGTTCAAAAAAACCCATACACTCAATTCAAATTTAGGCGGTTTAGTTAATCATATATAAAATTGTTTTTTGAAAATTCTATTTGCCTTCTAATACACTAGTGCTTAGTTCAGTAAGTAGATATAAGTATAAAGTGTAAATATAAGTAGTGGCAATATACAAAAAAAAGAGTTATAAGGAAAAAAGATTTAGATTAATAAATGCAAAACTTAAATATAATTTAATGTATGGCAACTAAACATTCACCTATACACTGGTGATTAATCCAAAGTTGTATTTGCGCTTGCCTAATTGAAGGAGTACTTAGCTGAATATTCATTTTATTAAAACCTTTAATAGCATTCACCTGCTTTTGAAAAAGAACAGGGCCCTGAGTATCTAGTATTTTTATCGTTACAACCTCTTCTTTTTCTAAACTAAAAAATATACTAAACGCTCCTTTAGTTTCTTCCGGAAAAACAGAGTATTGCACAACATTTGAATAAGTGGAACTTTTAGGCGGCGTTTTGAAGTAGAATATAGGCGACCAATTGGAGCGTATACCATCTTCATGCGAGCAATTAGTACAATTAACTTGTAGTTGAACCCCATATTCCTTCTCTGGTAATAAATCTGGAATAATAAAAGTATTCACAGGAAAAGTAATATTCACCTTTTGCCAGTTTTCTGGATCAATGGAACTAGGACCATAAGCTAAAATATAACAAGTAGCATGCTGTTGTAAAGAAGACCAGGTCACTTGCGCACGATTATAAAATATTTTCTGTAACACCCAGCCTACTGGCAAAGGGCAAGGATTTTTACAATCAAAACCCCAAATGGAAAAAGTATCACGCCGGCTACATTCTCCTATGTAGGACTCTATTATCCAATTACCGTTGTCAGTTTGTTCAAAATGATCGATATAAATTTGAGCACCCTCCATCCTTCTCCCGGAGGGCAAGAACCATCGATAGCGTACGCCTTCCACCGGTACAATCGAAAAATGAACTGAATTACCCAAACATATTGGCTTAGCATAAGCTATCTCTAAAATTTTAGGTAGGGGCAATACAGTTACATTTACTTTTTTTACTTGTGGCTCACATTCTCCAATACGTGCATAAACTTCATATTCCCCTGAATTTCCTGGATTAGCATTGAATATACGAACTGATGCCTCCGTGGAAGAGAAATTATAAGGACCACTCCAGCTATAAAGTGCTTTCTCATGGTAATGTGCATGCATTTCTATTGTGTTTCCCGGGCAAACAGGCTGCTTAGTATAAACTGTTAAAGAATCCTTGTACAAATTTAAGTTGTAGCTTATCATTACCGAACAACCTGCTTTGTTACGAATATGTAGAGTATATTTCCCGTGGTGTTGAGAAGTAACTTGGGCTATTTGCAATATAGGTCCTACAATTACTTTTTTGGAATAAGGTAGTTGCCATTGGTAGGTATATTCTGGTACTACGGGCTTAACCTGTAATTCTATACTTCCTCCTACACAAAAATCACCCTTTTCGAATATTTTAGGCTCATCAGGACGATTTATTACTTTTACTAGCTTGGTAAATTGTCTAGTTCCAGAGGTATGAAAAATATTTAATATCCATAAGCCGTTAAAAGTAGAATCGATTAATTCTATAGTAATTTTTTTTTCTCTAGAAGTAAAACCATTGGGCAATTGCCAAAGTACTTCAGCTTCATAAGGTACTAATTCTTGAATATTCAAATTTATCCTTTCACCATCACAAAAATTTGCTGCTTGCATTATAAGTTCCAGCTTATGAGAATCTAGCCAATCTTTAGAAGAGGTTTCTTCAGAATGGGAAGTGGTTATAGGAGGTAACACGTTCACTTCTACAAAATGAGGGGCTATGTGAATAGAATCTAATTTAGGAACTGGCAAAAGAGTTTGCAACGGATATAGCTTAGTTGGAAAAGCAAATGATATATTCTTATTTTCTTGAGAAACATTTTTATTCTTTTGAACATTTAGAGAGGAGTAAAAATTACTCTTAAGCCCCTCTCCTACTCTAGCGCTATGAAAATACCGACTACGTAGACTTCCCTCTAGTACACTGCTTAGTAAATTATAGTTACTACCTCCTAAAAAAGGTTTTTCCAAAATGTCTAATTGAAAAAAATCTTTAGTTTGCAAAAAAGTTTTTGCTATAAAATTAGGATTTTCTAACACTTCAAAAGATTGAAATTGAGTGGTACAGCCGGAAGTTTTATCTATATTATAAACCCAGTACCTACCTATGTTTTCTTTTTGAATATCTGGAATAATTAATTCTTGCGCTAGTAGTACGTCTTGGTTAGGAAATTGCCAGTGGAAATACACATTAGAGGTACTAGAAGAAAAAATAGGTCTTACATAAACTGTATCTCCTAGACTAACCGATAGACTTTTTATAGATAGAATTGGCGGAGGTAAGATAGTATCCAAGTCCACTTTTTTAGGGTAACTAGTACAAGTTCTAACTTGTGCCAAACAACTTAAAGTAAACTGCTTTTTCAAAAAGATATCACTTGCAAGCGAAAATTCTTTTCCCTTAGAAACTATGCTATCATTGATATACCAAAAATATTCAGCATGCGAAATAGCAGGGTGCACTCCTAAATAAAGAGAATCTTTGCCCCAGCATCGAATATTTTTTTGTACCCTTACTTCTGGTATAGAAGGCTTAGAAATAATTGGGGGTTTGAAAAATACAGGCTCACTTGTGCACCCTTCTGCGTGTGCATACCCTGCTAGACTAAAACTAGCATACTCCCCGCTTGCATTAGTACTCTCACCAAACTTCCATAAAATAGTATCAGAAAAAAAATACTTATCTCCTACTTTCCAAAAGTAGGAGTATCCGGGCTTGGGTAGCAATTTAGCACTGAAAACTCCCCCTTCGCAAAGGAAAGTATCTGCATAAATGACGGTAGGGGGCAAGGGACGCGGTAAGACTTTTATATCGAATGTACTCACTTTAGAAGTACAATTTCCAAGCGTAGCCAATAATTGGTACTTTCCTCCCATCGATAAGCTTATATTGTACTTTACAAAATAATTGGCTCTAATAGAAACTTCTTGATTATCTGGCGTAATTAATAGGTACTGGGCAGAGGGTATAGATTCAAAGCTAAGATTTAGGTTTTGTCCTTCGCAAAGAAAAGAAGGTACGTGAACTTTAATAATTTGCGGAACTGGTAAAACTTCTAATATTACTTTTGAAAGCATAGAAGTACATCCTTGCTCAATAGCATAACATTTATAGTGCCCTGTAGCATTTAATGTTATATTTTTCAATTCTAAATTAGGCGCTTTCTTTTTTACTAAATTAGGTAAAATCCAAAAGTATTGCGCCGCTTTGCGAGCTTCTTTCACTTCAAGGTTTATTGTTTCACCCTCACAAACTCTCAATTTTTCTATTACTTGCGGAGGCTGAGGCAAAGGAATAATCCTTATATAACAACTATCTACAAAACTGCCTAAAATAGGATGACAAACCTCTAGCTTATAATAGCCTGAAATTTGCCCCGGTAGTAAATCCACTAAATAATTACTTCCAATAGGCCGCCCCTTCGGATCAAGCCAAGTATACACTACTTCGGGCAAATATGCGGTTGCCAAACGTAGTACCTGATTTTCACAAATTGGTGCATTGTGGTATATCGCAAAACGATGCGTCCATCGTTTGAACTCTATAAATTCGCTGCTATTATTTATATTTTCTTGTAATAAATTGCATGTATCGGAAGCAAAGATTAAAGCTTTATTGCTGGCTTGCGTTTGCCCGGTAATAATACAAAACCCCCAGTATATCAAAATAGCCACTATTCTCTTCATGTTTACCTTCAATTAACCTTGCATAAGTTAGATATTATTTTAGGGTAAAAAATTAACACGCACCCTACAAAATTATTATTTGATTCACATGTGAATAAATAATAAACAAATACCCCCCTCATAAGGAGGGGGGTAGAAGTTATGAAGAAGTTAGCTTAAATTTCTTCTTATTCTTGGACTAGTACTTTTTCAACTATTTTTCTATCCCCTACAGCAAGGTGAAGCAAGTAAATACCAGGGGGTAAATTAGGCTCGTTAAAAGCAATAGATGTCTGTTCTGGCTCAAGTAATATTTCTGTTTCTAAAATCTTTTTACCTTCAGGATTATAAATGTGAATAAGTGCTTTTTCTGTGTAGTCTGCATTAGTCATTATTTTTAGCATAAAGCTACCCTTATTAGGGTTAGGGTAAATAACAGCTTTAATCGGAATTTCGCTGGTTTCTTGAACTTTAGGAACTAGATTGGTAATAAAGAACACATTAATTGAAGAAGCTGAAATATCATTAGCTAACTGTGAACAGCGCGCATATACTCGAGCCACATACTGTACACCTGATTGTAGACTGTGAATTTCGTACTGATTTCCCAAGACTTGCTCTACTCGAATAAAATTAGGTTGATTAATTTCTCTATATTCCACAATGTAAGAGCTAGCACTAGGTACGTTTTGCCAATGAAGGATAGCTCTGTTAGCTTGAACCGAACTTACAAAAACTCCGCCAGGCGCAGGACATCTGTGATTTATCGGATTAGGCTCAATTATTACTGTTCGGCTAGGTCCAAAAGGTCCTAGTTGATTATTGCGACTACAACGTACTCGCAATCGAACTTCATATTCTGTAGCATTTCGCTGTAAGCCATCTATAAAAACAATAATTGGCTGGGTATTATTAGGATCATAGGGCATTAAATATTCTATAGTTTGCCAAGAACTCTGTTCATTTCGAATTCTATAAGCCAATTGATAGCCAATAGCATTAACTATAGGGTTCCATTTCACTTCTATAGTACTTCCTCCTATCCATTGCACTTGGGGCTCGGGTAATTCGGGGGCAGATACTGTAGTAAAAACAGGATGAGTATACGTGGCTACACAACCTGTACTTTTTTTACGAATATAAACTGTATAAGTACGAGGGGCTAATTGAGTAAAAATTCCGCTGGCAAACCAATTTATACCATCCAAAGAAAACTCATAATCTGGTCTTCCTAAGGCATCTTCACAAGCTTCATTTTCACCCGTACAACCTGCTATCAAAACCCCATCATTTAATCCTGCGCAGCTTACAGGAGTAGTATTAGCAATTACACCTGGTGTAGTTTTAATTTCTACAAAAATAGGTGCACTAAATACAGGTTCACAATTGCCTATTCCCACTTTTACCCTATAAAAGCCTGAACGCTTAGCAATATATTCAATGCTATTTCTTGAATCGGGAGCCTCTCTGTACTGCAAGCCAGTTTCAGAATAGAACCACTGATAGGAATTATTAGACTGAGCAATAGAAGGGTCTAATCTCAAAGCTAGATGGCCACAGGCAACATTATTTTGAGCATTATTATTAATAGAAATTTGATTATCAGAAGGACAATTCCCTCCAGTTACAAACTCTATAAAAGGAGAATACACAGAAAATTCATTAGCTTCCTGGCCAGGGCAGTTAACACAATTAGTACGAATCTGCAATTCATAGCGTGTATTACTAAGTAAGCGCTCTAAACGAACTGGAATAACATTTCCAAAAACTCGAATACTACTCCAAAACCCAGCATTCATTGGACGATACCTGATATCATAACAAACAGGTACTAAATTACTATTTCTAGGAATCGTAAAGTATACTAAAGCTTCAGAAGGATTACTGGGTAGAGATTGCACATAAATATTTGAAGGTTCTAAGCAGTTGGCATTGCTTCGAGTCAGCGTACTTATTTGTAAAGGAGGGGTAAATGCTGATTGAATATTATTCAAACAGCGGGTCAAGATACGAAATTCGTACTGCGTCTGGTGCTGCAAATCACTAATTCGTATAGAAGGAACGGGTGCACCACTAAAAGCAAATTGCCCATTAGTGATATTATTAATTTCTTTCCACTCTGAGGCTCCTACCACTCTATATTGTAAGGTATAGATAGCTCCCGGAATAGAATTCCATGCTAAATCGATAAAATTATCAGAACGGTTGAGTAGTCTTATACTTGGCTTAGCTACTGTTAACTCTATTTGCTGCAGAATACTACATTCAGTATCTTTTACTTGCAATTGATATTTATCCGATGGCAAATTATCTAGGCGAAAAGTTTCAGAAAAATTTATCCATGGTCCATTATTAAGTGCATAAAAGGTAGAGCCAGTAGGAGTCCTTACCTGTACTCGAATATTTCCTGTGGCAGAACCACATCCCAAGGGGTCAGTAGCCTCTAAATCAATGTGGAATAAATTAGGTCTTAAAACAATAGAATTGGTAATAGCAAAACAGCCAGTATTTCGATTGGTTACCTTTACTGCATAGGTACCAGGTTCAGTAGCTTCGAAAGTGGAAGCATTAGTAGCGTTAGGTATAGGTGTTCCGTTGAGCAACCACTCATAATTCCAAGTACTAAACTCTGTAGCCCGAAGCTGTATTCTTTGACCTCGGCAAAGAACATTCGAACTAGGAGTCTGTAATTCAACTTCTGGTAAAGCATTTACAGTTACGGTAAAAGTTTCTGAAATTCCATTACACCCTTGAATAGAAATAGCTTGCACTGTATAATTTCCCGTTTCAAAAACTGTATAAACAGAATCAATTCCTCCCTGCACTAATACCCCATTTCGATACCAATTATAAAAACGAATCGGTAAATTAGACCTTGCCACCAGTACTAAGCTTTGCCCTTTACACAATGTAGTAGTTACTCCTTGGCTTAAAGGTCTAATGGTGGGTGTAGGGTTGGGTAGAATATTAATGCTAGTTACATTTGAAAATTCGGTACAATTATTAAGCAAGTTAGTTACTGCTACTTGATAATTTCCTGAAGTAAGAGCAAGAAAAGTATTACTTGTAGCCCCTGGAATAGGATTATTATTCAGCCACCATTGGTATCTTATATTTTGAAAGTTACCGTTGGTAAGTGCTGTCAGCAAAACAGGCTGAGTTTGGCAAGAAATGGTTGCAGGCTGCGCAAAAATTCTAGGATTAAGCGATAAGGGCGAACTGATAGTTACTTCTTGAGAAGCAGTGCAACCTTGCGCATCCCTTACCGTAACCAGATAAAAACCTGGTAAAACAGAATTAAAATTCGGTGAATCTACATATTCTACTCCATCCAAAGAATATTTATAAGGCGGATAACCATTAGTAGCCTGAATACTAATTCTACCACTAGGTTGATTGGGGCAAGCTGCATCATCTTTTGAAAGTACAAAAGTGATAGGAAAGGGTACTAAAATAATAGTAGAGGTGGTACAATTATTATAGTCTCGTACTCGGACGCGATAGTTACCAGGTACCAAATTTCGAAATTCGCTATTATTACTATACGGTGCTAAGAGAGCTCCTGTTAAAGTTTCTAATTGAAATTGATAGGGTACAGTTTGGCCATTGGCATTAATAGTAGTACCGCCGCGTGCTGTAAAAGTAAAATTAGCAATTCCCGTATTACAGCTGACTACATTAATTTTAGATTGCTCGAGAATAAGAGGCTGTGGCTCCAGTAGGGTATCACTAAAAGTATATTCACAACCATTCCCTTGGTCGCGAACCGTAATTTGAAATACCCCTGGCGGTAAGCCATCATAAGCAGTATCGCGTGAAAAGGGTCGATCATTAAGTCGGTAAATAAAACCTGCGCCTGTGCCTCCCCTAGCTGTAAAAATAATTTTGCCATCGCTTAAGCCCGCACAAGCAATATTGGCTTTAAATAACAAACGAAAGTTGATGGCAGAGGGCTGTGTAAGTACCGCATTAACACGCGTAGTGCAATTTCGTGCATCTCTGATATAAACTGTATACTCCCCCGCTCGTAGTTTAGTAAAGACAGTACCAGATGTAAAAGAAACTCCATCTAAAGAATATTGATAAGGGGGGGTTCCGCCGGTAGTAGAAGTAATTCGTATAACTCCATCTTCACTGCCAAAGCAGCTTGGATTAGTGGTAAGTACTTGCCCCGTAATAGGAGAAGGTTCATTAATAGTAATAGTAAAAGGAGGAGCAGAACATCCATTTCTATCGATCACTAGCACTGAATAATTGCCAGCTCTTACCCTTTCTAAACAAGACAAGGTGGAACCATTAGACCACGCATAAGAATAAGGTGGCTGCCCCCCTGAAACATTAATACAAGCCTTTCCGTCTTCTGCGCCAATACAACTCACCCGCGAAACATTTGAAGAAACAAGTTGAATAGGCTCAGGTTGTCGAATTGTAAGACAAAAGTTATTAATTCTACACCCGCGGCTATCAGTTATGTTTACACAATAATTGCCTGCAGCTAAGCCTGTACGAGTAGGAGAAAGCACAGAGGGTGCATCTGCCCAACTATAGCTATAGGGAGGGGTACCTCCACTTACAGAAACTGTAAGGCTACCATTATTTTGCCCATGACAACGAACATCGTTCGTGAAAGAAGTAACTGCTAAACCGCTAGTAGTAGGTATAGAAAAGCTATTTGAAATTGTACAACCATTTCTATCTGTAATAGTTACAGTATAGCTACCTGCACAGGCATTTACCAAATTCTTTGCTGTACTTCCATTAGACCAAAAGTAAGTATAAGGAGGAGTCCCTCCTATTACAGAGATTTCCACTCCTCCAGTGCAAGCTCCAAAGCAGTCTACGCCTTGTATTGCGCTGCTTTGGAGTGCCAAGGCTGGTGGTTCATTAATTTGCGCTTGTGCTACAGCACTACAATTATTTTGATCAATTACTGTAACTAAGTATTCGCCTCTACATAAATCATTAAATTGAGGCAAAGTTTGAAAATTACCTCCATTGATAGAAAAACGGTAAGGAGGTGTGCCTCCTAGCGCTTGGGCAACAATAATACCATTACAATTGGTAGCACAACGAGCATCATTGGTAAAAGCAATTTCAGCTGCTAAGGGCAAAGGAGGCTCAGTAATACTGAGATTTCGAGTAGCTGAGCAATTATTAGCGTCTGTAACCAAAAGTGTGTACTCCCCCGCTATTAAATTATTAAATATACCCGTAGAATTAAACAATCCACCTAATGAAAAAGTATAAGGAGGAGTTCCCCCACTAGCACCAACTCGCAAAGCGCCTGTAGCTCCCCCTTTGCAGGCTACATTGGTTTGCTGAATAATATTAATAGCGATAGTTCTTGGTTCGCTTAATACAAAAGGTCCTGCCGTAACAGCATTGCAATTATTAGCGTCTCGAACTTCTAAATTATAGGCTATACCTGAAGCCAAGCCTACAATTGAATAAGAATTATCAGTATTACGCGTAGCGGTTTGCGGAATATTATTAAGTCTGAAAACATAAGGTTGTGTACCACCTGTTACATTTATTCTTAAGCTACCCGTACTGGTACCTGCACATCCTACATTTTGTACTTGTACATTAATTAATTGCAAAGGTAAGGGTTCTTTAATTTCCACCAACTGCTCAAAATTGCAAATCGGATTTCCAATTACTCTAGCTCTAACCGTGTAAAAGCCTTTAGCTAAGCCTCGAAATCGATTGTTAGAAACGAAATTAGAACCAATACTATATTCTACTATTTGCCCCGGCTGTATATTTCCTGTAACTATGTCGATGCTTCCATCGGTTAATCCAGGACATGCAATATCCACGGCAATTACTCTGAAAGTAGGACAATTTTCACAAGCAGTAACATTAAAACTTGCTGTATTGCTGGAGCAACCGTTTGCATCTTGAGCAGTCACTGTGTATGTGCCATTTGCTAAGCCTGCAATATTTTGAGTAGTACTTGTAAAGCCAGCAGGTCCACTCCAAAAATAAGTGAAAGGAGGAGTACCTCCAGTAGTAGTAATAGCTATCGAACAATTAGTAACTAAACCACTTATAGTGAAACCCTGGGGAGTAGGAATAGTTACCTGTTGTCTTGTGGAACAATTATTTCGATCAGTAACTCGAATAGAATAAGGCCCAGTAGTAGGTAAATTATCAAATATTGCTCTTCCGTCTGAAGAGTTTAAAGTTCTTGTTCCATTAATAGTAAAGGTATATGGAGGAATACCACCTGTAGCTTGTAAACTTAAAGTGAAAGGGGCAATGCATCGATTAAATGGTAAAACATTTAAAACTAGCCCCGGGCAGTTTCCTTCACAAGCTGTCACCGTATATCGGGTTATAGTTCGGCAACCATTGATATCCTGAACAGTTAGAGTATATTCTCCGTCTATGGTTAATCCAGCAATATTAGGTGTAGTGGCACTAAATGCTCGAGGTCCACTCCAGCTGTATAAAAATGGACCACTGCCACGTACAACCGATGTTGTAATACCACAACCATTAACCACACCCCGAATTACGGGACCAGCAGGAGTAGGAATTGTAATATTTTGTGTTTCAACACAATTATTTGCGTCTACTATTCTAATGGTAAGAGGACCAGTAATGGTAAGATTATCAAAAGCAACTCTGCCTGTAGCTGTTATTTGTGTACCAATATTTACTAAAGAAACTTCATAAGGAGGTCTTCCTCTAGAAATGGTAAATGCTAAGCGGTAAGGAGCAATGCAACTTTGAGCAGTGTCAACACTCAGAGAAAAACCTGGACATGCTCCTTCACAATTAGTAACGGCAAAGGTTCTTCCTGCAGTACAACCATTATTATCACGAACTGCAACGGTATAATTTCCGTTTCTAGTAAGTCCTACTAAATTAGAAGTAGTAGCACTAAAATTATTGGGTCCACTCCAGTTAAAAGTATATGGAGCAGCTCCACCAGATATAGTGAGGTTAATATTACAATTATTAACGGCACCAATTATACTAGGACCTGTAGGAGTAGCTAGGAGCAATGTATCTCTTTGTAAGCAGCCAATGTTATCTGTTAAAGTTATATTAATAGGTCCACGTGTGGGTAAGTTTTGAAGATTGAAAATGCCGTTAGGACTTGTAATATTATCTTGGTTGATTACCAAACGATAGGGTGGAGTTCCTCCTGTAACTCTTAGAGTAGTACTAAAAGGGGGAGTACAAGTGAGCGTAGTATCTGTCCTAACTAAAAAAGGAGGACAGGCAGCACAACCTGT
This sequence comes from Bacteroidia bacterium, assembly GCA_025057395.1. Taxonomy (GTDB): domain Bacteria; phylum Bacteroidota; class Bacteroidia; order J057; family JANWXU01; genus JANWXU01. Next base: position 53,301 of record JANWXU010000004.1, read on the forward strand.
TACTACAAATATTTGCTCAGCACGACAGCCATTTTCATCAGTAACTGTAAGAAAATAATTTCCATTGGTTGTAGCGCTCAAATTACGTGTAGTTGCTCGGAAATTATTAGGTCCTGTCCAAAGGTAGGAATAACTTCCTGTTCCTCCACTTACCGTCAAATTCACGCCACAATTGATAGGTAAGCTACTAATTTGTAAAGCAGGAGCAGCTATTATTTGCACATTGGCTGCGCCTTCGCACCCATTATTATCTCTAACAATTAAAGTATAGTCTCCCGCTACTAGATTATTTAAGTTCTGAGAAGTACTTGTAAAATTATTGGGTCCACTCCAAAAGAAACGATAAGGAGGTACGCCACCCAAGATATCATTTACTAAAATACTTCCTTTTGCACCTGGAGGCGTGCAGCTTACATTAAAGCTAATGATATCAGGTTCGATAGTAGGACAGCTTGATGTACCTGTTTGTAATAGTAAAACAAAAGCATCATCAGCGCCGCCATTAGTATTTTGAGCAGGATTACGAGTTGGAAAATTAAAGCTACTGGTTTGACCCACTACACAAACTGTATTATTACCCCACGAAATTCCTCTTCCAATTTCAATTTGATCACCACCATAAAAGCTAGAAAAAGTAAGCTGGTTAGCAGTACTAATAACTGCTATAAAAGCATCGTTAGACCCTGCATAAGTGCTTTGAATAGCCCCTCCTACAGTAGGAAAATTAGCGCTCCTAGTGCCACCCGTAATATAAATATTGCCAACTCTATCTGTAGTTATGCCATTTAAGTCCTCTATATCTTGGCCTCCTAAGTAGCTTACCCATTCTCTTCTAAGTTCCAGGTTGAATTTAGCTATTAATCCATCTCTGCCGCCGCCGCCATAGGCTGTTTGAAAAGCAGTGGTAGAAGAAAGTCCTGTAGTGCTATTAGTTTGAGCTATTACTGCTAGTTTGTTATCAAAAGTTACAGCTAATCCAAAAGAAGTTTCGTTTCCAGTACTTCCAAAGTAAGTAGAAGCTAATAATCTCCCTGTAGGGGAAATTTTAGAAATAAATACATCGGTTCCGCCATTAGAATTGGGTTGAAAAGCATTAGCGGTTACAGGAAAGTTGGTGCTTTCTGTAGAGCCGGAAACATAGATATTATTACTAATATCAGTAGTGATGCCAAAGCCCTGGTCATCGCCACTACCTCCTAAAAACGTAGACCATACTCTATCTCCATTAGGGTCAAATTTTACTACAAAGGCATCTCGCACGCCAGCAAACTCTCTTTGGAAAGCCCCATTAGTAGTTAAAAAATTAGAACTAAAGGTTGCACCAGTGACAATAATATTATTGCTATTATCGATAGTAAGATTATTAGCAATATCATTGAGAGTACCGCCATAGAGTTGTGCCCATTCTCGAGAGCCATTATCCCGTAGCTTAATAAGAAAAATATCTCCCCCTCCAGCCTGCTCTGGACCGATTGTAGTAGGAAAGTTACTACTACTACTGTAACCTGTAACATAAATATTATTAAAAGCGTCAGTAGCAATAGCTGTGGCTTGATCAATACTAGAGCCGCCGTAGTAGGTAGCCCACCGAAGAGTACCATTAGCCAAGTATTGGGCAACAAATATATCATTAGCTTGAGCATAGAAGGTTTGTATAGCACCAGCAGTTGTAGGAAAATTATCACTCTGAGTAAGCCCAGCTACTGTAATATTACCATTTACAGAGTGCGTCACCGAATAGGCTCTATCTAGACGATTACCTCCCAAATAAGTAGCCCAAAGGCGTGTAAGAGGATCAATAATGAGGGGTAAGGAAGAATCGTATCGTCCTAGCAAAAATTTAATTTTATTATCTTTTTTTTGATAATAACACGATACAGGCTCAGCAGTATTTTGAGAAGTTTGATAAGCTAAAGGAGCAGATTCCCATAGATTGCCTAAGGGGGTAATCACTTGCAAAGTTCCATCTTTATTAATTGTGCTACTGTTAGCTCCAATGTATTGCATGCAAATATCTTTAGGATTTCCGCCTGGATGAATTACAAAGTCGTACTTTAGAGCATTTTCTCCTCTAGCTTTGTAAACCACTAGATCTATTAATGGATATATATTTTTATAAATAATCTTTTGGAAGCTGGAAGCACAAATATAACTCTCTTTAGAAGTATAATGGTGTTCTTGATAAATATGGGGTTCTACTCCAATAATTTGTACGTCTGGGTTTGTATTTAAGAACCTAAGGTCAACTCGATACTGCTGTATAGTAGGACTTTGATTTTCTTCCAGTGTAGAGCTGGAGGTTTTGTAAAAGACATAGCTAAATGCATCCTTTTGAAAGTAAACAGTTTGCTGCCCCAAATGGGTTTTGAAAAGAATTGCCTTACAAGCATTTCCTTTTTCGTCCTTGATTTGGCCAGCATTTTGAATAAAGCCTGGCCGTAAGGGTGTAATAATAGTAGTAGCTTGAATAGGAAGATAGGTGCTACCCAATAGGAGCAAAGATAATGCAATATGTAAGAGTATTCGCATATAACTAAAGCACTAGATATTAATTTTAGCGCTTTGAAATTAATCAATTTTTAGAAGCTGTAATCAAGAAATTAGTTGAAAATATCAGAATAAAAACTAAGGGTTATTGAGTATCAATACACGAAAAAATCAGATAGTTTTAGCTTACGTATTTTGGCTTTTTTTTCCCAGCTTGATAAGTTAAAATCTTTTAAGTCTCCAACGATTCCGATACAAATAGGATTATTTTTTAGGTGAATATTAAAAAAGTGAGCTAATCGATCTATCTGTAGATGGTGATAAATAGGTAATTTTAAGAGCGAAGGGTCACAAGTATATTCCCACTGCCGCCATTGATATATTTGTTTAGGCAATTCTCTAAAGAAAGGCTTGGAATACATAGCGCTTTGCATTAATCCTGTTTTTACTGCGTCTAGTTGAGTAGCTTTCCAGGGCATATTTCTTAAAATACTTTGTATGGCATCGATAGTCTCGTTAGTTTTATCGCCTTGGCATCCCACAAAAATCGATAGATAACCTGAATAATTAGGAAAGTGCCTATATACATAATTACCGCTAACGGAATAAGCAAGAGAACGCAGTTCGCGAATCTGTTGAAAGAGTAAAGAACTCATATCTTCTCCAAAATAGCGGTTAAAGGCTTCTATAAAGGGGATAGTATCTTTATCCACTTTTTTGCCATTAACGAAAAAAAATATATTGCTTTGTTTAGCCTTTTGAAAGTTGTATACCCATATGGTAGGTTCTTGGACAATTCTGGCAGGTACTACATGAATAGTAGATTCTTCTTGAGTAGTTAACTCACTGAAAGGCTGCAGTAAAAGTTTTAAATTATCTAGACCATACTTACCTGTATAAAAAGCATAAAACTTATGGCTAATCACTTTTTGAAAAACTTTAAGGATCGAGTCTGGTTTTATCTTATTGAGCTGTTTAAGCGTGGGTCTATACTTATATGGAGAATTTTCGCCATAGATTAAGAATTGATTGAGAGCATTTGCAAGTTCCTGAGGCTCATTTTTGGCGCTTAATCTTTTTTCTTTTTCTTCTTGCCAAGCTATATTTCGAGTATTTTCGTCGCTGGTTATTTCTTGAAATAGTTTTTTCACTAAGTGAAGAATAGACTCTAAATTATTTTCTAATCCCTTGATTTGAACATAAAAATAATAGATATCATACTCGAAAGAAACTTCACCTCCGAGTTTGAATAATTGTCTTTTAAATTCCAGCGCACTCAATTGTTTAGTGCCCGCATTTTCTATGTATTTTATTACAAAGGGCAAAATAGGATACTGTACGTAACTTACTGGATACTTTAATGTAAGGTGGAATATATTGTTAATAGGATTATAACTCCAGTAGATATAATTTCTTCTACCTACATTAGTTATTTGTACTTGTTTCTCAGGGTCAATAAATCGAGGAGGAGCGGGGTGTATAGGAAGTGAATCAAAATAAGCTGCATAGGTAGAGCGATAGTTATCGTTAGAGGGAAGGGGCTCAAAAGGGGGCTTTTTAAGCTTTTCTCTAGGAGGGGTTCCTTTATTCGAAACTAAGATTAAGTAGTTATTTTGAAAATACTTTTGACTTATTGCGATGATGTCTTGTTCTTTAGCCTGGCGAATTTGGTTTTGATAAAGTTCAAAATAATTAAGGGGCCTATATTGAGTAAACATTTCACTAATAGAGAAACAACGCTGCTCATGAATTTCTAGTTGTTCTTCGAATTTTTTTAATAAATTATTTTTAGCTGCTTCTAGATCTTCTGCTAAGAACTTTCCATTCTTTAAAAGTTCAAGAGATTCTAATACAAAAGCTTCAGCTTTTTTGGCGGAGTAATATTTAGGAGCAGGGGTTACTTGAATTTGAAAAAAACCGTAGTCATTCCATGCCGAATAAAGGACACTAGCCGAAGCTAATTTACCCTCTAAAACTAGCTTATCCAAAATTCCTGTCTTTCCTGAATTGGAAAGCATTTCAGACACAATATTTAAGCCAAATTCATCAGGATGATTATTGGAAGCTGCTCGAAACCCCAGCATTACGATAGTGAAAGGGGAATAATTGCAAGTATAGTATTCTCTCCCATTAAAAGGCTTTTCTTCAAACTTAGGAAATGGAGGAACAGGTCGACTAGGAAGAATACCAAATTTTTTTCGAATAAGGGGCTCTACTGCTTCTACTTGAAAATTTCCTGTAAGTACAAGAGCTAAGTTATTAGCTCCAAAGTAATCTTGAAAAAATTGGTACATCTTAGTAAGTGAAGGATTTTTTAAGTGCTCAGTAGTACCTAAAACCGTTTGGGAGCCATAAGGGTGATTTTTGAAAAGTAGGCTTAAAAATTTTTCTTCTAGAGCACTAGCATAATCATCGATTGCAATATTTTTTTCTTCATAAACAATTTCAAGTTCTGGCTGAAATAATCGAAAAACAGGTTGGTGAAAACGGTGGGCATATAGGTCTAACCAGCGCTCGATTTCATTTTCTGGAAAATAATTATAAAAAACAATCGACTCTGGAGAAGTATAAGCATTTACATTTTGCGCACCTATAGCCGCTAAAAGGCGATCCATTTCATTAGGAATAGCATATCTGGAGGCTTGAATAGAAAGTTGATTAATTTTTTTTTGAATATTTAGCCTTTGCTTAGGGTCTTTATGTAAAGTTAGTTCATCATATAACATATTAATTTGATCCAAATATACCTTCTCCTGAGAATAATTCACGGTTCCTAATTGCTGTGTTCCTTTAAATAGCATGTGCTCTAAATAATGGGCTATGCCAGTAGCATCTTTAGGGTCGTTTTTACTTCCTGCTCGAACAGCTATTGCACCATAAATTCCTGTAAAATTGGTGTCAGGGTTCAGCAGTACTGTCAGACCGTTAGGTAGTTGATATTTAAAGATCGTAATAGGGGACGAAGAAAAAGTATATGATTGACAAAAAGAAGGTAAATTGATTATAGCGTAAATTAGAGTAGCATAAATATAAACAGTTCTACATCCTATCATTTTACTTACTTTTTCGGTTAGAATTTTAACCCAATTATTAGAATATCGTCTGTTTGCTCTCTTTCTCCTTTCCATTCAATGTGAGTTTTACGTAATAGCTCCATTTGTCTATCCATAGGTTCATGACGAATAGAAAGTAGTAGCTGTTTAAGTCTTTTATACTTAAACTTTTCGTCTTTTTCACCTCCAAATTGATCGGCGTAGCCATCAGTAAATATGTAGTACAGGTCTCCAGGCTTCACCTCTAAACTAACCGCGGAGAATTTTCTATTTTTGCCGAAAAATTCTCCCCCCCCTACGGCTAACCTATCACCTTGTACCTCAAACAGGTCGCTACCACGTATCCAGTACAGGGGATTATTAGCACCTGCGTATTTCAATATACCTTTTGATTCATCATAGATAAGTAGGGCAATGTCCATTCCGTCTTGGGTAGCTGTGCTAGGACTAAGCTGCTTAAGGCGCTGCTGCAAGCTAATATTAATTTCTTCCAAAATTTGATCAGGCTCTTCGATGTTTTTCTCAAGGATGATTTCGTCTAATAAAGAACTACCCAAAACCGCCATAAATGCACCCGGCACTCCATGCCCCGTACAATCAACAGCGGCAATAATATTTTTGTGTTGTTTTTTGGTAAACCAATAAAAGTCACCACTTACGATATCACGAGATTGATAAAAAATAAAGGATTGAGGGAAAGCTTGCTTTATATCTTCTATAGAGGGCAATAAAGCTTCTTGTATTCTTTTCGCATATCGAATACTATCTGTAATTTCCTCTTTTTGCTGTTGGATTTCAGCGAAAGCTTTGGCTAATTGGACTCGCTGCTGATTAATTTCTTCGTGCGATTTTTTTACTTCATTATAAGAGCGCGCATTGTACAGAGCAATAGCCGTATAAGAAGCCACTGTTTGCATAATATCAATGTGGTAGGAAGTGTAAGCGTGTTTTCGAAAACTTTGGGTAGTGATAGCGCCGATAATTTCATCCTCAAAAATCATAGGGAAATATAGAACTGAATAGGGCTTCTCTCCCGCAATTAGTTGAAGTTTAGGTATATACAGGTGGAATTCTGAGTCAGAATCTCCAATAATAATTTCTTTTCGATTTTTAATGCACCATACTACTAGCTTTTCTTCATTCATCGATATGGTAGTGGGTCGCAGGCGTACTGCATTTTCTAATAGAAAACTGGCTTCTATTGTCTGCTCGGCGCTATTATAAATAAAAACGCCAAATATGGCAGCATCCATAATGAAATTAATTTGATTATAAAGGCGCTCAAAAATTTGCTCAAAGTCTAACGAGGAAGTAAGTTCTTGCCCTATTTTGCTAAGCACGCTAGCATTCATGTAGGTTACGCGTAAATCTTCAGCGCTTTGGGTAAGCTGCTGGTAAGCAGCCTGTAACTCTGAAGTTTTTTCTTGTAGCTCCTTTTCTTTCTGGCTCAATAATTTTTTTAAATGTTCTATTTCAGCCTTCAGTTGAAAAATTTCTGAATCTTGCATGGATATTTTTTTGTTATTTCAATTTTGGTATCTAAGGTATCAAAAAGCTAACTAATATTCAGTTTCTGTCGAAATAAATTCCATTCGTGCAGTAAATTTTGCTCTAAAATAGAACAATCACAATTTAAAATTCTTAAATGAAAAGGCTTATTTTTAGTGTTATAGATATCCAGGTAGATAATCCTTTGAGAAGAATAATAAAATTTAATTCTAAAAAATTGTTGATTATAAGCCTTATCTAGCTGAATTTGAGTTTTCAAGTGATAAATATTTTCCCTACTCTGAAGATATCTTACAAAATACTCTGCTATTTGTTGGGCTTTTTGAATTAATGTGGCTTCAAAATCAAAAGTTGGCTGCTCCCTATTATTTTCTTGCCCTTTAGTGGCGCCTTCTTTGGCTAGTTTATCTACATATTCATTCCACTTATTTCCGGAGTGGCTTTTTACTTTTTTCCAGGTAACCTTTATAGAAAGATTTTGCATAAAGCGAGCGTAGCGTTGAGTGAGTGGAAGATTAGCTTTCCATTCGCCTGTAGCCCATTTTTCAATGCCAGTATAATCATAGTATATTTCTACCTCGGAAATATTATTTTTTTTACACCAATTTATAGCATGGCCTACAGCAATCAACTCACCCGCCACTTGCCGCGTATGTTGTGCATATTCGGGGGAAACCTTTCCCGAAAATTCTTTAATAATTTGGTCCTCTCTTAGTATCACGGCTCCATAGCCTACCCTTCCCCCATAGTAAGAACCATCAACATATATTTGAGCTGTCATAGAACAGATAAAAAAATTTAGTCTATAGGTAAAAGAATGGTGAAAGTGGTCCCTTTTTGGGTAATATCTTTATTTTCTTCAGAGTCTACAGTAATAGTTCCATTATGGAGTTCTATTACCTGTTTAGCGATACTCAAACCAAAGCCCGTTCCCTTTTCGCCCTTAGTGCCCGAGCGTTGATATTTATTCAATTTTTCAAAAATTGTAGGAAGAGCTTCTTTAGGAATACCAATTCCTGTATCTTCTACCGTTATCTGAGCAAAAGGCTTCCCATTCTGCTCAATACTATTGAGCCCTACCGTTACTCTTCCCCCCTTGGGCGTAAATTTGATTGCATTAGCAATCAAATTATTAAAAGCTTGGGCTAGAGTAGTAGAATCAGCTTTAATTTTAAGTTCACCCTTGCTTTGTAATTCTAATTTAACCCCTTTAGTAAGAGTAAGTGCTTCAAAAGAAGTTATAATATTTTTCAAATAAGAATCTAAGTCAATAGTAGTTTTATTTAGGGTCATGGTTCCCGATTCTAGCTTAGCTAGGTCGAGAATATCGTTAACAAACTTAATAACGGTATCCGCAGAATTTTGAATAATTTGACAATTTCGAATCACCTGGCTAGGGTTTGAAGCGATTTCTTTATCTTGCATGAGTTGAGCTAAATTAAGAATTCCCGATAAAGGGGAACGAATATCATGAGAGACGATGTTAATCATTTGGTCTTTATAAGCATTTACTTGGGTTAGCTTTCGGTTGGTTTCAAAAACCTCTTGGGTCCTTTCAATCACTAAATTTTCCATGCTATCATACAATACAGCATTTTCAAGCGCAATGCTGGCTGTACTGGTAAGAATATTAATTATTTCTAATTTGGAGAGGGAAAATAAGCCAGTAATGCTTTTACTTTCAAAGTAAAAAATATAGTTCATATTTCCTCTTTGAAAAGTAGGAACGATAGCTACCGATTTTGATTTCTGATTTTTGAAGTAAGTTTCTCCATTTTGGGTTTCTGCATCTTCGTAGACTAATGCTTCTTTTTTTCTAAGTACTTCCATAAGTGCACCATAAGGGTAATCTGCACTATCGATAATAGTTTGGTTTAAGTTTAGTTGTGGTTCTTGGCTGGCACAAATACTTGCTATAAGCAGGGGTTTTTCTTCTTTAGTATTGATTAACCAAACTTTTTCTGCCTGAGAATATTGTAGCATTATGTTCAAGAGCTTACCCACTAATAAATCAAAGTCGGTTTCCTGAGTAATAAGTTCGGTACTTTCATATAAGTGCTTTAGTGTTTTATTTTGCTCTTCTATAGCTGCTTCCATAAAGTAAGCGTTGATGGCTTGTTCTACAGTAAGCACCATGTCTTCCATCTCCCAGGGCTTAAGGATTAATCGAAATAATTGAGCTTCGCGGGTAGCACTTTCTATGTTTTTCATTTCTCCTTGGCCTGTAAGCATAATTTTGCGGGTTCTAGGTACAATTTGGTGAGCTTTCTTTAAAAATACGTCACCTGACATGCCGCCCGGCATTGCTTGGTCCGAGATGATAACTGGTATTTCTTCGTTTTCTTGATACAAATCCTGAAGAATTTCAAGGGCCTCCTCCCCACTTTCGGCTAACTCATATTTATAATTTTTAGGTAAGCGGGAGCTTAATTGAGCTTCTAAAGTATCTAGTACTTCACGGTGATCGTCTACACAAATGATGTAATACTTTTTAGAAGTATGGGCTTTTATTAACGATTCCATTTGTCAAATGGTTAATATTTTTAATGCACACTAGAAATTCAAATCTAATAAAATGTTCGCTTCAAAGCGCAAAAGTGCACTAGCTATAAAGTTACAAACATACTTGTAAAATCATTCACTTTAAAAACTAATTGAAATAAACATTTATGCATAAATCAACTTACAGCCAATTTGATTCCTTGCAAAATGCCAAGAGTTATCCTGCTTTTGTATTCATAATTTTATTAAAATTGCGACTATTGCATTATAATTAACTTTTGAATTTTTCATTTCCTTTAACTCTTAAAAAAATAGGGCTCCTAAATTTTGTTAAACTACTTTGTGGATCTTTATGCTTTTTAAAGAACAGGCAACTTGTTTTGGGACTAGCCTAGTTGTAGCAATTCTAGGAGTAAGTTTACTCGGCTGCCAAAAAGCCGAAAGAAAAATTTCAATGACCAGAGAAGAAGAAATACCTAATAGTTCACTTGAAAGAAGGGTATCTAAGTATGCGACATTTACTTTACATGCTGATCTAAGCCCTCTTTCTGAGAATGAAAAGAAAATTCTAGGTCTACTAATTGATGCTGCAGACATCATGAATGAAATTTTTTGGAAGCAATCATACGGCAACCGCGATGAGTTACTGGGGCATGTAAAAGACCCAGTAGCAAGAAAATTAATCGAGATCAACTATGGCCCTTGGGATAGACTAGATAATAACCAGCCTTTTATAGAAGGAGTAGGTCCTAAGCCATTAGGAGCCAATTTTTATCCACAAGATATGACAAAAGAAGAATTTGAGGCTGCGCCGCTAGAGGATAAGCGAAGCCCTTATACTTTGCTAAGAAGAAATTCTGAAGGTAAACTCATAACCATTCCCTATAATAAGGCTTACGAACAAGAACATAAAAGGGCAGCAAATTTACTTCGACAGGCTGCTCAATTATCTCAAGATATCGAATTCAAAAATTATTTGAATCAAAGGGCAGAAGCTTTATTAACTAATAATTATCAGCCTTCTGACCTTGCTTGGATGGATATGAAAAATAACACACTGGATATAGTAATAGGACCAATTGAAAATTATGAAGATAAACTCTTTGGGTATAAAACTGCTCACGAAGCGTATGTACTAATAAAAGATAAGGCATGGAGTAAAAAGTTAGAGCATTATATACAATTTTTGCCTGAATTACAAAAAGCTCTACCTGTGCCTGAAAAGTATAAAAAAGAACAACCTGGAACTGATGCCCAACTCAATGCTTATGATGCAGTTTATTATGCGGGAGATTGCAACGCTGGATCAAAAACTATTGCAATTAATTTACCCAACGACGAAGAAGTACAACTTCAAAAAGGCTCACGAAGGCTGCAACTAAAAAATGCAATGCGGGCTAAATTTGAAAAAATCTTATTACCTATTAGTCAAATCCTTATAGCGCCTGAACAAAGAAAACATATTCATTTTGATGCCTTTTTTGCTAATACTATGTTCCATGAGGTTGCGCATGGGCTAGGTATCAAAAATACAGTTAATAATAAAGGTAAAGTAAAAGATGCACTCAAAGAACTTCATGCGCCGCTGGAGGAGTGTAAGGCCGATGTCCTAGGACTTTATATGATAACGCAACTTATAGAAAAAGGACACATGAAGGAACATGCCTTAGAGGATTATTACGTAACGTTTGTTGCCTCAATATTCCGCTCAGTACGCTTTGGTGCGGCAAGTGCTCACGCTAAAGCAAATATGCTTTGTTTTAATTTTCTTGTGCAAGAAAAGGCTATTTTGCAAGAAAATAAAAAAGAATATTATATCATAGATTTCCCTCTTATGAAAAAAGCTATTGAAAAGCTAGCACAAAAAATTTTGCAGCTACAAGGAGATGGAGACTATAATACCTTAGCAACCTGGCTCGAAACTGAAGGCATCATAAAGAGCGAACTCCAAAAAAATATTGATAAATTAGTGGAAGCAAATATACCTGTAGATATAGTGTTTGAGCAGGGAAAAAAAGTATTAGGAATTTGATTGATTGTTACATTGCCAACCATCGGTAAATAATTTATGGAAAATTTATGTATAACAGCCACCGCAACTACCCCTGAAGTTTTATTATCTTTTGAAGAAAATAAATTGATTTTTAGGGGTAACTCCTACCAGTCTCAAATACAAAATTTTTATGGTCACATAATTAAGTATATCAAAAATGTAGAACTCTCAGAAAAATTTACTATTGAATTTTATTTTCATCTTATTAATTCCAGTAGTCTAAAACATATCATAAGTATTATTAAGCTTATTGCTTCGAAGGTAGAAAGTAAGGGAGGAAAGTTAGAAATTCGATGGTATTATCAAGAGTATGATATAGATATTTATCAATTGGGTCAAGACTTAGCGAATACTATTAACAACGTAATTTTTAACTTTATCTCTACAGATGATGATTCTCAATTTCTAGTAAGTTCCAGTTCCCAGAGTAAAACTCCTGATGAATAGCTTATATTTAACCAAACTGCTTATGTAAAAAATTGAGAAGTTCTACCACTTGTTTTTCTAAAGAATGAATATTGTCATTAAAAATAATATAGTCTACATAATTATATTTTAGCCTTTCGGGCCACTGTTGGTTCATTCTATGAAGTACGTGTATAAAGTCGACGTTGTCCCTATTTGTAACGCGCTGCATTCTGATTTTCTTAGGAGCATAAACCAGAACTGAAAAATCTATTTGGTCTTGAGTTTGTGCTTCTAGAAGAATGGCAGCCTCCTTAAAAAGGAATTTTTCTTTTTGATTTTGTTGTACCCAACTAAAAAAGTCTAATTTAACGGCAGGATGTACAATAGCATTCATTTTTTGGAGCAGGGTGGAATTTTCAAAGACGCGCCTAGCAACCAGCTGCTTATTTAATTCACCTGTAGTAGTATAAATATCTGCTCCTAATAGATCCTTAAGTTGTTTTACTAAAGTAGAATCGTTTTGCATGAGCCATTTTGCTCTTGCGTCTGCGAAATAAACAAGATATCCCTTTTGCTCTAAAAGATAAGTGATAGTGGTTTTTCCACTTCCAATTCCGCCCGTAATACCAATTTTGAGAGGAGTCATATTAGGTACGCTCTATTTCTCTTGGATAACAAAGTAGATATAGGGAGGGTTTAAACGTACGCCCCTTACCCCTTTGGGTACTTTTCTCAAAATCGGTGTTAAGTAATTGGTATACTTGCGAGCTTGTAAGTAATCCACTTCTATTATAAAGTCTTCGGGATCGATACTTTGCTTGTGGTCTACAGGGAGAAGATATCGAATACCTACTTTTTCAGGAAATAGCCTCAGCCTCATGGAAGAGGGTAAATTTTTAATACGAATTGCAGTAGTACAAGTGTACTCAGTAAAACGCTTTACTTGAAAATCAATTTTGACACTTCGAGGATTAATTGTAAAATTCGTCGGTTCTACTAGCGGTATTTCAGTTTCTGGACTATGAGTACTAATTCTCCTATACTCAGTAGGCCAGCTACGATAAGAGGATAGATCATTATTGGTTCCTATTAACTCTACAGAATCGGGTACTAACTTTACTTTGCTAACAGGTAAGTAACCTTCTTGTTGTATAATACTAATATTAGCAATGATAGGCACTTTTTTGATGAGTTTTCTTTCAAAAGCTAAAACTATTGATTGGGGCTTAATACTTTCAATTTTTAGAGAGGGCGGTAGTTGTTGGGCAAGTAACTGGATGATTTGAGAAGAAGAAATCACTCTACTATTATAATAAGGCTCTAAGTCTATGGAAGTAGTATACATCCATCCTCCAAAGTAGGGTAAAAATAACTCATGTCCTTTTCCAGAAACTACTACTTCTAAAGCCAAAGGAAGCGGAGTCGTTAATTTTAGATGTGAAGGATAATTAGTATAAATGAGGGGCACTGTTATAGTAGCCTTGTAAAAATTTACTAGTTTTAGAGAATACCAGAGTAAAGTAGAAAGAATTATTGAAAAAGTAATACGTACATATCGACCCTGTAGACGCATCAGGGGTATTTACTTTTACTTTATAAATTAAGTTCTTACTACTTGGTTTCAGAAGATGGAATCTCTCGTATTGCCTGGCGCGACACTTTCAAGCGTGTATTTTCATCTACTTGTAAATAAATTAATTTATCCTCTAACCCTACTACCTTGCCATAAATCCCCCCTATTGTAATGACCATATCTCCTATTTTTAGGTTATTTTGAAATTCTCTTTCTTTTTTTTGCCTTTTCTGCTGAGGCAAGATGATAAAAAAGTAAAAAAAAGCTATCATTAAGCCAATTAAGGCAAGCTGAAACCAGCTTGCCGACCTGCCATCTTGTTGTAGTAAAAATATCCCACTATATTCTATAGCCAGCATATTTTTGTGTAATTAATTAAATTATTTGACTACTTCATTACTTGACTACTTCTGCTTCGTAGGAAAGCTTATGTGCTTTAGGTTCCGTATTACAAATCACAGTAGCGTATTTCCCTTTTGTTAGTCCTTCTCTTCCTTTGGGGTCAAACTTAACATCTACCCATCCTTTCCCGCCCGGTGGAACGGGCTCCTGAATATATTCTGCTGTAGTGCAGCCACATGAGCCTTTGGCAGATTTTATGATTAATGGATTGGTACCCGTGTTAGTAAAGGTAAAACGCTTTTTTACCACTCCCCCACTTTCTTTTACTTTTCCAAAATTATAGAAGGTGGTATCCCACTTAATGGTAGTTAGCTTTATTTCACTTTCATTTTTTGCCGGAGCATTTTCGACCTGGTTAGTGTTTTCAGTCTTCGGCGTAGCAGTATGCTCGGCTTTATTACAAGCCTGTAGAAAAAGTAGGGACGCAATTATACTTAGAGTTACTATCGTGGCTCTATACATAGCTTATATATTTTATTTTTATTGCTTATAATTTTATAAATTATAAATAAAAGGCTACCTTTGGC
>JANWXU010000050.1 GCA_025057395.1 Bacteroidia bacterium
GTCACCAGTTCAATCCTGGTCAATGGCTCTTTTTATATTTTATTTAAGCTACTAATTTAAGGGCAAATCATAAAAAATGGCAAAAGAAGCATTTGATAGGTCAAAACCGCACGTAAACGTAGGAACAATAGGTCACGTCGACCATGGAAAAACAACTTTAACCGCTGCCATTACTTACGTATTAAGCAAACAAGGTCTAGCAGAAAAAAGAGATTTTGCATCAATTGATGCGGCTCCAGAAGAAAAAGAAAGAGGAATAACTATTAACACTGCGCACGTCGAATATCAAACGAAAAAGCGACACTATGCTCATGTAGACTGTCCAGGCCATGCAGACTATGTTAAAAACATGGTTACGGGGGCGGCTCAAATGGATGGAGCAATACTTGTAGTAGCTGCAACAGATGGTCCTATGCCGCAAACAAGGGAGCATGTGCTATTAGCAAGACAAGTAGGAGTTCCTTACATAGTTGTTTTCATGAATAAAGTAGACATGGTGGACGATGAGGAACTGCTAGATCTTGTAGAAATGGAAATTCGTGAAATATTAAATAAATATGATTTCCCAGGAGATGAAGTGCCTGTTATTAGGGGTTCGGCCCTTGGAGGGTTGAACGGCGATCCTAAGTGGGAAGCTAAGATTTTGGAACTAATGGATGCTGTTGATACCTATGTACCTGAACCTGTTCGTGATAGAGATAAGCCATTCTTGATGCCGATTGAAGATGTGATGACTATTACAGGACGAGGTACAGTAGCAACGGGAAGGATTGAAAGAGGAATTGTAAAAGTGGGAGACCCAGTAGAAATAGTAGGTTTAGGAGCGCAAAAGCTAACTTCTACAGTAACAGGGATAGAAATGTTCCGTAAGCTATTGGAGCAAGGGGAAGCGGGTGATAATGCAGGATTATTACTAAGGGGAATTGAAAAAAGTGCTATTAGGCGCGGGATGGTGATTTGTAAGCCAGGTTCGATAAAACCTCATAAAAAATTCAAAGGGCAAATTTATGTATTAACTAAAGAAGAAGGTGGTCGTCATACGCCATTTTTTAATGGATATAGGCCCCAATTTTTCTTTAGAACTACTGACGTAACAGGTACCATAACGCTGCCCGCAAATGTAGAAATGGTTATGCCCGGGGATAATGTAGAAATTATAGTAGACTTGATTTATGAGGTAGCAATGGACAAAGGATTACGCTTCGCTATTCGCGAGGGAGGAAAGACAATTGGAGCCGGACAAGTAACAGAAATTCTTGACTAGAACTCTTATGTATACGGGTGTAGCTCAACTGGTAGAGTAACGGTCTCCAAAACCGTAGGTTGCAGGTTCGATTCCTGCCACCCGTGCTTTTGATTTCGTATGGAAAAGATAAAACTCTTCATAAAAGAATATTCTGACGAATTAATTTATAATGTAACTTGGCCTAAAACAGAGGAGCTGTTAGATAATACAATTATAGTATTAGCAACATCTTTTTTGCTAGCAGCCATTATATTCTTATTTGATTTTATATCTAGCTCTGGTATAAATGGGGTCTATAGCCTTGTGAGATGAAGTGTAAAACATGAGCACGGATAACAAATACGAATGGTTTGCAATAAGAACCATTAGCGGACAAGAAAAAAAAGTTAAGCAAGCCATTGAAACCGAGGTAAGAAGGCAAAACCTAGAAAGCTTTATAAATCAAATATTGTTGCCTATAGAGAAAGTATTTGAAATTAAGCAAGGGAAAAAGCGAAGCAGGGAACGCCTTCTTTATCCAGGTTATATGTTTCTCAATTTATATGTAATCACAAAAGATAATCAAACCACTCCCCAGCCTGAAATTATGCAGCTAATAAAGGATACCCCGGGGGTAGTTAGTTTTGTGGGAAGCGAAAGAGGCAAGCATCCTATTCCGTTACGAGAATCAGAAATCCAGAGTATTTTGCAAAAAATAGAAGAAGCAAAAGAAAGTGGTGAAATGATTGAAACTCCCTTTACAAGGGGAGAAACCATTAAAATTATGGATGGTCACTTTAGTGGTTTTTCCGGGGTTATTGAAGAAGTGATGGAAGATAAAAAGAAATTAAAAGTGCTTGTAAAGATCTTTGGAAGAAACACGCCCGTAGAACTAAACTATCTACAAGTGGAAAGGCTTACTTAAGTTTTTCTAAAAAAATGGCAAAAGAAATAGAAACTTTCATTAAACTTCAAGTTAAAGGAGGGCAAGCCAATCCTGCCCCGCCCATAGGTCCTGCTTTAGGATCAAAAGGGGTGAATATAATGGAATTTTGTAAAGCTTTTAATGCGCAAACCCAGGATAGAATAGGGCAAGTATTACCGGTAGTTATTACTGTTTATAAAGATAAAAGCTTTTCATTTGTCATAAAAACTCCTCCTACAGCAGTTCTTTTGAAGAAGGCAGTGGGTAAGGACAGCGGCTCTGCTGAACCTAATAGAAAGAAAATTGGTAGTATTACGTGGGAACAAGTACGTGAAATAGCAACTATTAAAATGCCAGATCTTAATGCATTCACGATTGAAGCAGCTATGCGAATGGTTGCTGGCACGGCAAGAAGCATGGGTATAACAATTTCTGGTACCCCTCCTTGGGAAAAATAATTTTTTTAATACAATGGCTAAGAGGTCTAAAAAATATTTAAACGCATTAAAACAATACGATAATACTCGAAGCTATAGCCTAGAAGAGGCAGCTAATATCCTAAAAAAAATATCCTACGTTAAATTCGACTCATCCGTAGATATAGCGGTACGGCTGGGTGTGGACCCTAGGCAAGCGAATCAGATGGTAAGAGGAGTAGCAAGTCTACCTCATGGAACAGGAAAGGAAGTGAAGGTACTTGTACTTACAGGCCCCGAAAATGAACAAGCAGCTAAAAACGCGGGCGCAGAATACGTAGGGTTAGACGATTATCTTGCCAAAATTCAAGGGGGATGGACGGACGTGGATGTAATTATTTGTACGCCAGATGTGATGCCCAAAGTGGGTAGGCTAGGTAAAATATTAGGCCCAAGGGGCTTGATGCCTAATCCTAAAAGTGGGACGGTCACCACGGATGTATATAATGCTGTCAAGGAAGTAAAAGCGGGTAAGATAGATTTTCGTGTGGATAAAACTGGAATTATTCATGCAACGGTAGGAAAAATATCTTTTTCGCCTATCCAAATAGCTGAGAATGCAATGGAGCTGGTGCAAGCTTTAGCTAAACTTAAGCCCACAGGAATAAAAGATACGTACTTTAAAACTATACACCTTTCTTCCACAATGAGTCCTAGTGTTAAAATTGACAAATCCACTATCCCAGGAATCTAAACTAAATCTCATTAAGCAATGACGAAGGCTGAAAAAATAGAGCTAGCGCAAAAACTATATCAAGAAATTAAATCTCATAATGGGTTTTATATTGTAGATACTACAGGTTTTACTGCCCAGGAGGCCCATCAATTTAGAGCAGAATGTTATAAGGCCCAGCTAAGAGTAAAATGTGCTAAAAATAGTATTATCAAAAAATCCTTAGAAGCCACTCAGGAAGATTATAGCGCGATATATCCAGCACTAAAACAATCTTCTACAATTATCTTTGTTAAGGATGCTCCTAATCAACCAGCCAAACTTATCAAGTCTTTTCGTGAATCTAACGAAAAGCTTAAATTAAAGGGAGCATGGATAGATAAAACTGTATTTTTAGGAAATGAGTCTTTAGATTCTTTAATTTCTTTAAAATCTAAAGCAGAACTAATTGGGGAAATTGTGGGCTTACTACAAAGCCCTATCCAAAACCTAATTGGAAGTCTTCAAGGACAAGGACAAAAACTGGCTGCTATTCTACAAGCAATTTCTGAAAAGAAATCATCATAGTCTTCACCATTGATTTTATTTTTACTTAAAACAACTCAAGAGTCATGGCAGATCTAAAAGCTTTAGCAGAGCAATTAGTGAATCTTTCTGTAAAAGATGTTAATGAACTTGCAGCTATTCTCAAAAGCGAGTATGGAATAGAACCTGCAGCTGCAGCGCCTGTAATGGTAGCAGCTCCAGGGGCTGCAGGAGCTGCTACAGCAGCGGGGGCAGCTGAACAAACAGAATTTGATGTGATTCTAAAAAGTCCTGGCGCAAAAAAACTAGAAGTAGTAAAGGTAGTTAAGAATATAACAGGCCTGGGGCTGAAAGAAGCAAAGGATTTAGTGGATAATACGCCTAGTAAGATCAAGGAAAAGGTATCAAAAGAAGAAGCCAATCAAATTAAGGCTCAGCTTGAGGAAGCAGGCGCTGAAGTTGAAATGAAATAATCTAGTGCCTAATTATCTTTGCTAGGACCTGGTATTAGTCTAATATCAGGTCTATTTCCTTTCCACTATACATGATTTTCATAATTTAATTTAAATATTAAACCCGTGCCAAATATCTACGAAAATACCCGAATCTTTTTTTCTAAGTCCCCAACAAAGCCCGAATATCCCGATTTACTTGAAGTTCAACTAAATTCTTTTAAGCAATTTTTTCAAATAGATACTCCGCCTGAAAAGAGGCCGGAGGAAGGGCTTTACAAAGTCTTTCTCGAAAATTTTCCTGTTACTGATGCTAGGGAAAATTTTGTACTCGAATTTAAAGATTACATCATAGACCCCCCTAGGTACGATATTGAAGAATGTAAGGAAAGAGGGTTAACTTATGCTGTTAATTTAAAAGTTAAGTTTTATTTATACTGTAATGACCCGGATAATGACGACTTCGAACCGGTTACGCAGGAAGTATTTCTAGGAAGTATTCCTTATATGACGCCATCTGGTACATTTGTGGTTAATGGTGCTGAGCGTGTAATTGTGAGCCAACTACACCGTTCCCCTGGGGTTTTCTTTGGACAAAGTATTCATCCCAATGGTACTAAGTTATATTCGGCAAGGATAATTCCTTTTAAAGGAGCATGGATAGAATTTTCCACAGACGTAAACAACGTGATGTATGCCTACATTGATGGAAAGAAAAAATTTCCTATCACTACTTTGTTACGCGCAATAGGCTATTCTACCGACCACGATATTTTGCAAATATTTGATTTAGCCGAGGAAGTTAAAGTAACTAGGGAAAACTTACTTAAGTGCAAAGGACGAAGATTAGCAGCCCGTGTATTAAAAACTTGGTATGAAGACTTTGTAGACGAAGATACGGGAGAAGTAATTAATATAACACGATCTGAAGTTATTTTTGAGCGCGACCATGTAATCTCAGAAGAAGATATTGATGTTATTATCGAAACGGGAGAAAAAAGCATAATTTTACTTACCGAAACCTCTAAAGCCTCTGAATATTCTATTATCCTCAATACCTTACAAAAAGATAATTCAAACTCAGAGCTGGAGGCTGTTCAACTAATATATAGGCAACTCAGAAATGCAGATCCCCCTGATGATGAAACAGCAAGAGGAATCATAGATAAATTATTTTTTAGTGATAAAAGGTATGATTTAGGACATGTAGGGCGTTACCGGCTCAACAAGAAATTACATGGTAGCCAAGAAGAAAATAGTTTAGTTCTCACTAAAAAAGATATTGTACTAATTGTAAAATATCTTATTGAACTGCTTAATAGTAAAGCCAATGTAGATGATATTGATCATTTAAGTAATCGAAGAGTCCGAACAGTAGGGGAGCAACTATATGCTCAATTTTCAGTAGGACTAGCACGAATGGCCAGAACCATTCGAGAAAGAATGAATATTCGCGACAATGAAATTTTTACTCCCGCAGACTTGATTAATTCCCGTATTTTATCTAGCGTCATTAGTTCTTTTTTTGGCACTAGCCAATTAAGTCAATTCATGGACCAAACCAATCCTCTTGCTGAAATTACTCATAAAAGAAGAATTTCAGCATTAGGGCCGGGAGGGCTTTCAAGAGAACACGCTGGCTTCGAAGTTAGAGACGTACACTATTCCCATTATGGACGTCTTTGCCCCATAGAAACTCCAGAGGGCCCCAATATAGGTCTTATATCTTCTCTTTGCATTTATGCTAAAGTTAATAGCATGGGCTTTATAGAAACCCCTTATTGGAAGGTTAAAGACGGGGAAATAGAAGGAAGTTACGTTTATTTAAGTGCTGAGGAAGAAGATAACGCAATTATTGCTCCGTCTAATGAATTAGTGCCCGGTAAAGAAAAAGTCAAAGCAAGACACATGGGAGATTTTCCTGTCGTTGATCGCAAGGAAGTAGACTACGTAGATTTTGCCACTAACCAAATTGTAAGCCTAGCCGCATCTTTGATTCCTTTTTTAGAGCATAATGATGCTAATCGTGCTCTAATGGGTTCGAACATGCAGAGACAAGCGGTTCCCCTTATTTCGCCAGAAGCTCCTTACGTAGGAACAGGTATAGAGCTAAAAGCTGGCGCTGATTCCCGTGCTCTCCTTATTGCCGAGGGAGATGGGGAAGTAATTTCAGTAGACGCAAATCATATTAAAATAAAGTATGAGCGAGATCCTCTTTTAGATCTTGTTTCTTTTGATGGAAATATTGTTACGTATACTCTTCCTAAATTCAAAAGAACTAACCAAAGTACTTGCATTAACCTTAAACCCATCGTTAAACAGGGTGATCGGGTTAAAAAAGGAACTGTCCTCACGGAAGGATATTGTACCAAAGACGGTGAATTAGCCCTGGGCAGAAATTTACTAGTAGCTTTTATGCCCTGGCAAGGATATAACTTTGAAGATGCTATCGTTATTTCTGAAAAGGTAGTTGCTGAAGATATCTTTACTTCCATTCATATTGAAGAATTTGAGCTACAGGTAAGAGATACAAAATTAGGACAAGAGGAGCTCACCAACGAAATCCCTAACGTGAGCGAAGAGGCCACTCGAAATTTAGACGAAAATGGATTAATTCGTATTGGTGCAGAAGTAAAAGAGCAAGATATTCTAATTGGAAAAATTACCCCTAAGGGAGAAACTGACCCTACTCCCGAAGAAAGGTTGCTGCGTGCTATCTTTGGAGATAAAGCAGGTGATGTGAAAGATGCTTCTCTTAAAGCCCCCCCTTCTTTTTACGGAATAGTAATAGGAAAAAAGCTTTTTAGCAAAGATAAAAAGGATATCAAGTCACGCCAAAATGACAAAAAGAAAATTTCAGAGATAGAAGAAAGATTTAATGAAGAGAAACAAAAGCTTAACCAGCTTATGTTTCAAAAGCTTAGTATAATTTTAGAAGGCAAGAAACTCAAGTCTATTAAAAATAGAACAGGTGAAGAGGTAATTCCTGAGGGTAAAAAGTTCACAGAAAAATATGCTTCCCTTGATTTTTTGGAACTTGTAACTACTGATTGGACTGATGACGAAAAAACGAACCAACTCATTCATCAACTTTTCCTAAACTATAAACAGAAATATAATATATTGGATGGACAATACAAAAGGCAAAAACATCAAATAAGTATAGGTGACGAATTACCTACGGGTATTATCAAGTTAGCAAAAGTATACGTTGCCAATAAGCGAAAGCTCAAGGTGGGTGACAAAATGGCTGGGCGGCATGGAAATAAGGGTATTGTCTCTCGTATAGTAAGGGTAGAAGATATGCCCTTTTTAGAAGACGGTACTCCGGTAGATATTGTACTCAATCCTTTGGGTGTACCTTCCCGCATGAACCTAGGGCAAATTTATGAAACTATTTTAGGATGGGCGGGTAAGAAGCTAGGAGTTAAATTTGCTACACCCGTATTTGACGGAGCTGATATTGACGAGGTCAATCAGTGGCTCGAAAAAGCTGGACTTCCTCCCTACGGAAGAACCTACCTCTACGACGGACAAACCGGAGAGCGCTTCGATCAGCCTACTACAGTAGGAGTTATCTATATGCTCAAGCTTAGCCATATGGTAGATGACAAAATGCATGCCCGTTCTATTGGTCCTTATTCCTTAATAACTCAACAACCCTTAGGAGGAAAAGCCCAATTTGGAGGACAACGATTTGGAGAAATGGAAGTTTGGGCCCTAGAAGCTTTTGGAGCAGCTCATATTTTACGTGAACTTTTGACTGTAAAGTCAGACGATGTAATTGGTAGAGCCAAAACTTATGAAGCTATCGTAAAGGGAGAAAATATCCCTGAACCTGGCGTGCCCGAATCTTTTAACGTGTTATTACATGAATTGCGCGGGCTAGCCTTAGAAGTAACGCTTGAGTAATTTTGCAAAAGGCTAGCTATTTATACTTATTTAAACACTTTATACGTCAGGACCTTTCTCATCTAGCTGTACACAAAGTAATTTTTTTATTAAAACACTACATATGTACCCCAAAAAAGATACTAAAATTACCAGTGATTTTAAATCTATCACTATTAGTTTGGCTTCTCCCGAAAGCATCTTAAACCGCTCCTGTGGAGAAGTCCAAAAGCCCGAAACAATTAATTACCGTACTTACAAACCTGAAAAAGATGGTCTTTTTTGTGAAACTATATTTGGCCCTGTAAAAGATTATGAATGCCACTGTGGAAAGTATAAGCGAATTCGTTATAAAGGAATTATTTGCGATAGGTGTGGTGTGGAGGTAACTGAAAAAAAGGTACGCAGAGAAAGAATGGGGCATATTGCCCTCGTAGTCCCAGTAGCTCATATCTGGTATTTTCGTTCTCTCCCTAATAAAATAGGTTTGCTCCTAGGACTTTCCTCTAAAAAACTCGACCAAATTATTTATTACGAACGCTACGTAGTTATTAGTCCTGGCCCCTTTGCTAAAGAAGGGCTCAACAAAATGGACTTCTTAACAGAAGATGAATATCTTGAATACCTGGAAAAGCTCCCCCGAGAAAATCAATACTTAGACGATAGTGACCCCGAAAAGTTTATTGCTAAAATGGGAGCAGAAGCTTTAGAAATTTTATTAAAAAATATTGATTTAGAAGAACTTTCTTGTGAACTACGTAATAAAGCTGCTACCGAAACTTCACAAGCCCGTAAAAATGAAGCTCTCAAGCGCTTAAAAATTGTCGAAGCTTTTAGAAGTGCTAATAAAAGAGTTGTTAATCGTCCCGAATGGATGATTATTCGAATGGTACCCGTTATTCCCCCTGAACTAAGGCCTCTAGTACCTCTAGAAGGCGGACGATTTGCCACTTCCGACCTTAACGACCTATATCGAAGAGTAATTATCAGAAATAACCGACTGAAACGACTGCTAGAAATTAAAGCGCCCGAAGTAATTTTAAGAAACGAAAAACGGATGCTACAAGAAGCAGTAGACTCCCTTTTTGATAATACTCGAAAAGTGAATGCTATTCGAACGGAATCGAACCGAGCACTTAAGTCGCTAAGCGACATGCTAAAGGGTAAACAAGGGCGCTTTCGCCAAAACCTGCTAGGGAAGAGGGTAGATTATTCAGGAAGATCGGTTATTGTAGTAGGCCCTAAATTAAAGCTTCACGAATGCGGCCTTCCTAAAGATATGGCTGCTGAACTTTTTAAGCCCTTTATTATTCGCAAATTACTTGAAAGAGGTTATGTAAAAACTGTCAAAAGCGCCAAGAAAATAGTAGATAGAAAAGAACCTGTAGTTTGGGAAATCTTGGAAAGTGTTCTTAAAGGTCATCCTATCCTCCTAAACCGCGCACCTACTTTACACCGCTTGGGAATTCAGGCCTTTCAGCCGCGCCTAATTGAAGGAAAAGCTATTCAACTCCATCCTTTGGTTTGTACTGGCTTTAATGCTGATTTCGATGGTGACCAAATGGCTGTTCATGTGCCTTTAAGTAATGAAGCTTGCCTAGAAGCAATGCTCCTTATGCTTTCTAGTCATAACATCCTTCACCCCGCTAATGGAACTCCTATCACAGTTCCCTCTCAAGACATGGTATTAGGTATCTATTATATTACTAAGGCTAAGTTGGATAGAAATGTACGCGGCCTAGAAAATGTCAAAAGCGCTGAAGACTTTATACAAGATTTCAACAATGGGAAAATTAATATACAAGATGTGGGTTGCTTAAAATTTGCTTCTCCCCAAGAAGCAATAATTGCTTACAATGAAGGCAAAGTTGCACTACATAGCATTGTACTAGTACGGATTCCAGTAAAGAAGCCAGATACCTTTGAAGTAGTTATTAATCCGCAAACGGGGAAGCCTCAAACTAAAATTATCGCTACTACTATTGGACGAATTCTTTTTAATCAAATTGTTCCTTCCCAGCTAGATTTTATCAATAAATTACTTACCAAAAGTTCGCTAAGGCAAGTAATATTAGATGTTTTCCGAGTAACAGGCTTTTCGAGAGCATCCCAATTTTTAGATGATATTAAGGAACTCGGATTTTATATGGCATTTAAGGGCGGACTTTCTTTTAGCCTATCCGACGTGTTGGTACCCCCTGAAAAGAAAACTTATATAGAAGAAGCTTATGAAAAAATCGATGAAGTAATGATGAGCTACCAAATGGGGCTTATCAGTGAAAATGAACGTTATAACCAGGTGATTGATATATGGACTCGCACTAACACTTTAATAGCAGAAAGCCTAATGCGCCGCCTTACAGAACATAATGATGGTTTTAACCCTGTCTTTATGATGCTTGACTCGGGAGCGCGAGGCTCTAAAGAACAAATTCGGCAATTAGGAGGTATGCGAGGCTTAATGGCCAAGCCACAAAAAACGCTCAAGGGTTCTGCAGGTGAAATTATTGAAAATCCTATTCTTTCTAACTTTAAAGAAGGACTTTCAGTATTGGAATATTTTATTTCTACCCATGGTGCAAGAAAAGGACTAGCAGATACTGCTCTTAAAACTGCAGACGCTGGCTACTTAACCCGTCGACTAGTCGATGTTGCCCAAGATGTGATTATTACAGAAGAAGACTGCGGAACTCTGAGAGGAATTATTAAAACCGCGCTAATTGAAAATGATGAAGTAGTAGAGCCGCTGGCTGATCGCATTTTAGGCCGCTGTCCACTTGATGACGTAGTACACCCCATCACCGATGAAGTGCTTTGTAAAGCTGGCGAGCTTATCGATGAGCTTACAGCCATGCGTATCCAACAAGCTGGTATTGACGCTGTTGAAATTCGCTCCGTATTAACTTGCGATTCTAAGCGGGGAGTATGTGCTAAATGTTATGGACGTAACCTAGCTACAGGGATAATGGTTCAAATAGGAGAGGCAGTGGGGGTAATTGCAGCACAATCTATAGGAGAACCCGGAACTCAGCTTACGCTCCGTACATTTCACGTTGGCGGTGCAGCACAACGCCTTTCTGCCGAAAGTCAAATTAGGGTTAAATATCCCGGAAGAGTAGTTTATGAAAATATCCGTTATGTAAAAAAGAATGAAAAGGAATATGTAGTGGTAGGCAGAAGTGGTGAAATAAAAATCGTTGACTTGCAAAATGAAAATAAAGTCCTTTCCGTACATAATATCCCTTATGGGTCCACTCTTTTAGTAGATGATAATGAAATAGTTGCAGAAAAAACGAAAATATGTGAATGGGACCCCTATAATGCTGTTATTCTTTCTGAAACCGATGGTATCATTCAATATGAAAATATTATAGAAGGTGTGACCTTCCGCCTCGAGCACGATGAGCAAATCAATTACACTGACAAAGTAGTAATTGAAAACAGGGATAAAAATATTAATCCTGCAATTTCGATTGTTGACGATTTGGGTATTGTACTTAGAACTTATAATATTCCTGTAGGAGCTCGCATTATGGTAGAAGATAATGAAAGAGTATCCGCAGGAAAAATCTTAGTAAAAATTCCTCGTATTGCATCTAAAACCTCCGATATCACAGGAGGGCTACCTAGAGTTACAGAACTATTCGAAGCTCGCAATCCTTCTAACCCTGCTATTGTTTCTGAAATTGATGGTATTGTCACTCTAGGCCCCATAAAAAGAGGCAATCGTGAAATTCGAGTTACCTCCCGAGATGGCAGTGAGGAAAGAAAGTACTTAGTACCTTTAAGTAAGCATATTTTAGTTCAAGATAATGACTTAGTTTATGCAGGAACTCCTCTTTCGGATGGCGCTATTACCCCCGCAGATATCTTACGGATAAAGGGAACCGCCGCTGTGCAAGATTATATTGTAAATGAAATTCAAGCTGTTTACCGCTTGCAGGGTGTTAAAATAAATGATAAACATATAGAAGTAATTGTGCGGCAAATGATGCAAAAATTGATGATAGAAGACCCAGGAGATACCATCTTTCTAGAAAAGGAAATAGTGGATAAAAACGCTTTTAAGGACGAAAACGACTGGATTTATGATCAAAAAGTAGTAGTGGACCCTGGCGACTCTCAGACGCTAAAAGCGGGAATGATTATTAGTGCTAGAAGGCTAAGAGACGAGAACTCTAACCTCCGCAGGAAGGATAAAAAATTAGTGCAGGTAAGAGATGCGCGCCCAGCTATCGCCCATCCTACATTACAGGGTATTACAAGAGCCTCTTTAGGAACGAATAGCTTTATGTCTGCTGCTTCTTTCCAAGAAACTACAAAAGTTTTAAGTGAAGCAGCTATTGCTGCCAAAACTGACACCCTACAGGGTCTAAAAGAAAACGTCATTGTAGGACATCTTATTCCAGCAGGAACAGGTATGCGTGAATATTACAAAACTATCGTTTATAACGAAGAAGAAGGAATGCCCGAAGAAGTTAAATCTAAAAAGCACTCTGAAAAAGTTGTATAAACGTAAATACGCACCTGGTGCTCTATTAAGCACTAGGTGCTTTCTTTTCCTTTATTTTGTTATGTCTTTTTATGTCTTTGCAAATTTTAAATCACCAACAGTCACTTGCCAAAATTAGAAGAATAGCATACCAAATTATAGAAAGAAATTTTTCTGCGCCCCAAATAACCCTAGTGGGAATATTTGAAAGGGGCTTTCATGTGGCTTTACTGCTTGATTCCTATCTTCGAACTATTGCTTCTATTCCCGTTCAAACATATAGCCTAAATCTCAATTTACCCCCAAAGCCTTTTTCGCCTCCCTTACAATTTCAAGACTTTGAAAATCAAATTGTTGTTATTGTAGACGACGTTTTATATACAGGCAATACTTTGCTTAAAGCCCTAATGCACGTATACCAATTTAACCCTCAAATGATACAAATTGCTACCTTAATAGATAGGGGGCATCGCCACTACCCTATTTCTCCAGACTACGTTGGATTAGAACTCGCTACTACCTTTCACGAATTTGTTAGAATAGACATTACTCCTGAACCCTTAAATATAAGAGCTTACCTAGAATAAAAAAGTTCTCTTACTTTATGTTAATAGCTAAAAATTTTGTTACGACAATAAAAAATATAAAAAGTTAGTTTTTAGATAAACTTGAATTTTCCAATTGAAGCTTGGGTCGCTTAGGAAAATTTTTAGAAGGTAAGTTCGACCTTCGAAACAAGGTTTGCATACCTAATTCCGCTGGTTGATTATACACCTCAGGGTGCAAGTATTTGCCAACCTCTGAACCTTGCTTATCTATTTCTGGTTGTATTCTATACTTTTCTGCAACTGGATCTTTGCGAATTCCCGTTACTTGCCAACTTACTTTTACATTAGGAGCACTTGTTTTTATCATAAAGCGATTACTGCTTATTTCTTGAGCTACATAAGCAGTATATGGGCCACCAATTACAGTCAACTGATATCGAAAGTCTTTATTCAATGCCTCAAAATAAGCAGGTAATTCCACCCACGCTACTCCTAGTGAATCTGAAATCACATTACCATTGTAAATATTCATCATATCTGGACTTTCTACAAAGCTATGAAGCAAATATTTATGCCGAGGATATAAGGGATGGTCTATCATAAAACTCCCAAAAGCCTTGGCTAGCCCTCCCCGAACCTGGACATCTCCCTCAAATAAACCTGCTAAATTACGGCGCCCTGAGCCATCATGCCCTCCATACACTCCAACACTAAACTCCCCACCCTTACCATATCCATATACTCCGATACGAGTACCCACTCTTGCTTCAGTAGGCGCATCAGAAGCTTCCCCATATACTCCAATTGTAGCGTATCCCCCATTAAAACTACCAGCATCTACAGCCCCCAAAACGCCTGTATTGCCCCCATAAAATTGTGCCCCAAAACCTTTTCCCCAGGCCGGCTCTGCCTCCCCGGCTACACCTACCGCATCTACAGCTGCTTGACCATCATACACTGCATTAATAACAGTAGCGCTCGGGTTAGGCAAATTCGTCATAAATAGGGCAGCATATTTTTTTTCAGCTACTACATGCAAGCGACTATCTGCTTCAGGATCTACTGTACCAATTCCTACCGTCCCGTAGTGTGCAAGACTCATTAAATCTTCATTATTACCGCTGTAAAAAAAATTTAATCTTCCCTGAGTATTAGAACTTTCTGGTCTCCCACTTATTGCCCAGTAAAAATTGGAAGTCGTATTTTCAAAGTTTATACGTGCAAAATCGTTATCTACTTCTTTTAACTTCATTTGCGCCTGCAGGGGATTACTATTTGCCGCAACATGGAAATAAGTCTCCGGCATATTTGTACCTACTCCTACCCTCCCTGAAGGGCGAAAAATATCATTTCCAGCTTGTATCCATAAATTGCTACTAATAGTATTACCGTTGATAGTAATACCATTACCTGCAGTTAAGGAGATAGAAGGCTCGGGAGCAAGTATCCATTGATTATTCACCCACTTTAGGATTTGATTCGGCGCCGTACCATTTATGAGGCTAATTGTATTACCATTTAGCATCAAAGGAGATTGAGCTGCAAGAGAAACTGTATTATCTATACCTGGTACCCAAGCTGAACCATTCCACTTTAAAACTTGCCCAACACTTGCTCCCTGACTAGCTAAGCGTAAGCGATTTTGGGGCGTACCATCCCCTTGAAGCGTAAAATCAGTAACTACTGTTTGATTCCCCCAATTGTCTCCCTGGGGTAAAGTACTTACCCACTGAAGTCCGTTCCAACTTAATACATGCCCTGGAGCCAAACCGGGAGCCAATTGTAAAATATTATTATTAATTACAATAGGGAAACTAGCGGTATAAGTAGCCCCCTGATCCTGCCCGGGCACCCAAGCTGAACCATTCCACTTTAAAACTTGCCCAACACTTGCTCCCTGACTAGCCAAATCTAAGGGGCTTCCTGCCGTACCATTGCCTGAAATCCTAGGGGAAGTTTGTAAAGTGCCCGAAAAAGCAATTTCATCATTGCCTGGAACCCAAGAGGTACCATTCCACTTTAAAACCTGCCCTAGCGTAGCACCTTGTTGGGCAATCTCCAGGGGAGCAGTAGCAGTACCACTACCCCCTAAAGTAGAATTCGTAACCACAGTTTGATTCCCCCAATTATCTCCTGGAGGGGAGGCATTCATCCAACTACTACCATTCCAAACTAAAACCTGACCGGGAGCGCTTCCAGGTGCCAATTGAAGAGGCGCTGTACTCGTGCCGTTTCCAATGATTGGAAAAATTGTCGCCGCACTTTGATTACCCCAATTATCTCCAGATAGTGCTCCCAACTGCCAGTTATTTCCATTCCAGTACAATACCTGCCCCCCTTGATTTCCAGGCATCAAACGAATGGGATCATTAAGCCTACCTGTGCCCTGCAAGGGAAAAACAGTTTGGATGTTTGAGCCCCCCCCCTTCAAAACGGTATCTGCCACCATCGCATAGGGCACTGTCAAGAGCTGATTAGTTCCCAAAAGAATAAAGTTATTCCCTTCTAAAGCTAATTCCACCTTAATGTACTTGGGCGTATTTGCCCAAGTAATATTTTGAAAGCTGCCAGCTATTGCAGAGCCAGAACCTACTACCAAATTGATAAGTCCTACTTTATTCGAGGTAGTAGTATGCACTTCTGCGTACTCTATAGGTCCTAACTCAGAACCAGCAAGAATACTCAAACGAACCGTTACAGGACGATTAGCTAAAATAGCGCCACTAGCATCTCGAACAATAGCCTGATAATTAATACCCTGTGGAATTTTTTGAGCCACTACCCTGAAAAAAGCAAAGGAAATAATTTTAATAATTATAAAAGTTATAAAAAATTTGCACAACATATGCATATTATTAGCGTTGTTATTATTACCGTACTATAAGCTTTTGATATTGGCATAAAACCTTATTTTGATTATAACTGTAGAAACTAATTTTTAATAAATAAGCACTCGGGGATAAAAAAGGCAAAGGCACAGTCCATTCATCTTCCCTCCCCTCAATAACACCAGTTAATAAAGTTTGAAGTTTTTTTCCTTCCAACGAAAAAAGTTCTAGTTCGAACCTTAAACTTGTTAAGGTAAAGGCTCCTAATTTAAAAAATAAATCCCCCTGAGTAGGATTGGGATAAATTGTATAAAAAAAGGGTGAAGTATAGAGCGGTAGAGAAGAAAGAGCAAAAACGTCTAATGGTTGGATAAAGCCTTGAGTTAAAACTATTGAGGAAGATTCTACTGTACTTATTATTGTCTCTCCAATGTTATATTCTACTTCTAGACCTGCTGCAGCAGTAAAACGACCACCTGAAGACATTGAATAACGTTCAAGTATTTGTGCTTGAAGCTTCCCGATAAAACATAGTAACAGCATTAACGCGAATAAAGCATATTGCATAATTGCACAAAATTCTGGAAAAAAATAAATAAAACACTCTAAGTAAGGCTAACAATTTTTATGCCATACATTAATATAAAAAATTTTTATATAAATTCGTTTTAAGACTTTTTAAAATTGAAAATAAAGCCTAATCATTCCTTATGAATAACTTGTTAATGCCTTTTTTCCAAACGCCTATTAGTTCAATCAGTGCACTAGCCTGTATTCGAATATTAGGATATAAGCAGCTGCTTCGAGAGCATGAAATGCAAATTAATGTTTTACATTTTCAGCTTATTCATTCTACTTTTGAAGAAACAAAACTTATCATAGAATCTTGTTACGGCACCGAATATCTACAGGCTTGTGGCTATAGCTTCAACTCTTCGCTAAAGAAAGTTCAAGTAGGGGGCTTAGTATTCTTGTACCTCCCCACTCGTCAAGATGATTTAGGGCAACATTTTGCTCCTCTTCTACTTACTCATTTTCTAAGATGTTATCAACTCTTGCTTTTACTAAAGGGATATTACATTCGGGGAGTTATCGATATAGGCAATATTGCTAGAGAACCCGACTCTTTCATTACCTCTCAACTTGAATTTTTATTAGCGCAAGAAAAGAAAGCAAAATACCCCCGAATAATTCTTAGCCCTAAAACTTTTTCACAAATTACTACAACTCAAGTTTGGCAACCACGCTCCAACCCTTCTTTTTTAGTACAAACTGATGAAAGTGAAAGTGAAAAGGTATTTTTTATTAACCCTCTATACTACCAAGATTTTTGGAAACAAGGGCAGCTAAAACTACAACAGAACGTCAATAGTTTATATATTCAACCTAGCGAATCTTCACCACCTTTTGTAGAATGGTGGAATACCGGAATTCAAGTCACTCAAAAATTACTAGAAATTGCACAAGAATTTAGACAAAGCTATTTAGAAGCCAACCAAAAACACATCAATACTTACCTAAAAACTCTAGTAGGTAATCAGTTGCTCAAGTATAGTTTTTCACCTGCCATTCGCCAAAAGTATGAGTGGCTCTTTAACTTTATCTTATGGACAGAGCAGGCAGAAATTACAAGTCCTTCTTCCCCCTTTGCATATTATGGGCCAACAAATTAGCTTTAAAATTATTGTTTTACAATCTACTTTTTATTAACTTTCTTACATTAAATTTAAAATACTCCTATGTACAAACTAAAAGCTCTTGTGGCTGAAGATGAAGCACCGGCAAGAAGTAAGATGACTCGCTTGCTTTCCGAAATTGAAGATATAGAATTGATAAATATCTCAAGTAATGGAAATGATGCTTATGATAACATTCTCTTACTAAAACCAGATGTTGTGTTTTTAGATATTGAAATGCCAGGTATGTCAGGTATCGAAATTGCTCAAAATTTGCCTCCTGAAATAAAACCCTACATTATTTTTACTACTGCTTATAATGAACATGCCATTAAAGCCTTTGAAATTAATGCTATCGACTATTTATTAAAACCTTTTAGCCTCGAAAGATTGAAGCAAGCAGTAGAAAGAGTGAAGAAAAACTTTCCTCCTAGTAAGGAAGAAGTCCAAAAAAAGGAAGAAGTTCTAGCCCAAATTGCAACAGAACTCGAATTACCCTCTAATTTTTGTAAAATTCCTGTTCCTGCTGCCGATAGATATAAACTTATTGATTATGAAGATGTGGTTTGTTTGGAAGTGAAAGAAAAAGTTACTTATATCTATACTCTCAATAAAGAGTACACAATTAACCAGCCCTTGGAACATTTCGAAAAAAAACTTCCCTCTAATACTTTCTTAAGAGTAAGCCGCTCAGCAATTATTAATTTACATGCTATCCGAGAAGTAGTACTGTGGTTTGGAAATCGCTATAAAATTGTGCTTAGCAATAATATGGAAGTAATATGTAGTAGAGAGAGATCTAAATTGCTAAAGCAGCTAATTAAGTTTTAAAGTTTCAGTTTGGATTATCCATCTAATAATTTTTTATTTGTCATCGTATTGGTATGCTTGAATTCTTATATGATACTTAGTGATTTCAATAACTCGCTTTGTAATTCTAGGGTGGGTTGAGTAAATTTTATGGATAAACCCCATGAGCCATGGAATGCGATCTTCCTGCAGTAAAAACTCATCAATATCCGTTTTCTGTGATAAATTCTTACTGCCATGGGCTAGGGCAATTAGGGCTCTCTGGCAAGCCATAATGTCATCCGTTAATACATAACCAATCCTATCAGCCGTCAATACACATGCCCTGCTATAAGCGGCTCCTAAAAAAGGAATAAAGTAGGCAGGCCAGATTAGCAAATCTTTCCAAATGTTAGTATGTCCGGCTGCATGATATCCAATTTGGTTACCTATCACCATTGATAGTTCATTTAATCTTCCGTGGCTTAGCATTAAATCTACTATACTTGAAAGTAATAATATATATTTTCTTGAAAGGAATCTAATCGCAAAAGAATTAACTAGTCCATGTCCATTCCAAACAAATACTTCGGGAATATATCTCAAATTAAGTTTTTCTGCTTGCTCCAAAATTATTTTATGTATTTCAGGATACTGCCTAGCAGTAACCCTAACAGCGTTTCCATAAATAACAGCTCTAAAATATAAGTCTAATATCCACCATACTATAATCAATGGAATACAAAAGGCTACTAAAAGTGGTATTGAAAACCAAACACTTACCAATACCATGAGGGTTAGGTAAAATTTTTCCTTTGGATGTCTTAAGTGGTTTACATTTATCATTGTACTTATAATAAATTCAGGAATTTTCTGCTAATCTACATCCTCCCTTAGGTAATATTTTTACCTAAGCTATCATTTCTTAAAAATTTACTAACAACCTTTAGAAAACTAACTAATGTAAATAGCTACTAAATGTTAAAAATAAAAAGCAAGCCTTGCTAAACTTACTTAATCTCTTAATCTAAGGAGTAGCACTTGCCAACCCTCTAATTTTCGGTTTTTCTCCAACTGGAAGGATGAATCATTATACCCAGCTGAAAAGCAATATACTCCAGAGCAAAATTATCCACGTAGCTACTCCAACCTGCATTGACAAATGGATTAGAAGTTCGAAAACCTAGGGCAACACTAAGATTTTCATTAAAAGGTACGCGAAGTCCTACCCCAAATAAATAATTAAACAAGAAACGATTCATTTCTATTTGATTAGCCAAAGGCTGTAAGGAGGCTAATGTAATACTAGGCTCCAAACCAAAATTCAAATAAAAATTAACCGATTGCGGGCGCCCGGTAAGTAAGCTAAAAAAAACAGGTATATTCAAATAGTAAAAATCTTGGTTGAAGTATCGTACTACTCCTTGGGTAGCGTCTAAGTAATAAGGAATTTTAAGACTGTAATTAGTAAACCTAAGGCCCAAGCCCAACCCCCAGCTACGCGAAAACATATTCAAAAAATGGAGCCCTACTTCATAACCAGGCAGATCACTACCGTTTCTAGGATCATTTCCCTCTTTGCCACGCCGCTCAATATCTACACTCCCAATTGAAAGGTTAGGTACAAGGAAACTATAGCCCTCAAATTTATTATTGCTTTTTTTTCTGCGTAAATACCTAGGAAAATCTTCTTCAAACACAGCTGAGCCTTTTCGAATCCTTTCTACCTCACTAAGAGAAAGCTCTAATATTTGCTCCTCACTAATGCGTATAATTACTTTCTCATTAGGTATAACTTCAAGAATTTCCCCTTTCAAGATGCTCCCATTCTTTAGATAAACTATATCTAGGTCACCTTCCTGGGCTAAAGCTACAAAGTAGAAAAATAAAAATATTCCTACTAGTGCCCAACGAAAAAAGAGCCTAAGAATGAAAAATAAATTTACAAGTAGCATTTTTGTTAATATTTTAGATTAGGCTAAATCGCAACCTGCAAAGCACTATAAGTCGCTAAAAGGGTTTAGTAAAATTTGCTTGCTGCTTTTGATTCTTAGTAAAATTAATTTTACTAATTTTAATTTACAACGCCTACTGAACTTTTGCTAGCACCCTTTAGCTTAACTTCTTTAGCTTAACTTAAAGAAAATAGCTACTTAGTAAAAAAATAGTTGAGTACTAAAAACAATTTGTTATTTTTACCTCAATCTTACAGTTCATAGCCGACTGACGGGCCACATAACATGAACCTGCAGCACATAGTAAACTTATACAAGAACTCAGAGCAATTAAAAGATATAATTAAAACTTTAGGAGAGCAGCCTACTCCTCATTTTCACTTAAAGGGACTTATTGGTAGCCAGCTTTCATTTATTATAGGTGCCATTTCGCAAATAACAGGGCGCTTCACTTTATTAGTTGTAAGTGATAGGGAAGAAGCCCATTACTTAGTAAATGACCTGGAATTTATTTTGCCAGAAAAAAAAATACTTCTGTACCCCGCTTCTAATAAAAGGCCCTATCAAATAGAATCGATTGACAACGCTAATGTATTAATGCGCTCTGAAGCACTGAATATGCTTATTCAGAGTCCTCCCGATGAATTAATCTACGTCACTTATCCAGAAGCCTTGTACGAAAAAGTAGTTACCAAAAAAGTACTTCAAACTCATACTCTTCAGCTACATGTAGGTGATAAGCCGGGCATGTCTATTGTACTTGAATTATTAGAAGAATATAATTACCAAAAAACACATTTTGTCACTGAGCCCGGCCAATATGCTGTAAGGGGGGGTATTATAGACATTTTTACCTTCTCACATGAATTCCCTTACCGTATCGAATTTTTGGGAGACGAAATCGAAGAAATACGCGTATTCGAAGTGGGCACCCAATGCTCCATTCGAAATGTTAATCAAATTTCTATCTTTCCTAATTTGCAAACAGCCTTAATTGAAGAAGCAAGAATATCCTTCCTAGAATTCATACCTTCTAATACCTTAGTTTTCATAGATAGCATTCCACAACTACTGGAACAAATAGACAAAATGTTTGGACTAGCTATAAAGACCTATCAAGAGCTAAAACATAAATCAGGCGGAAGTACCATTCGTTCACAACCTGAAGCTCTTTTTTGCAATTCCCAGATTATAGAAAAACAACTTTTAGGTTTTCCAATCTTCGAATGTAATAACCTTTCTTTTTATCCCGATGCTCATGCTGTAGTCTTCGAAAGCAACCATCAACCTAAATTTAATAAAAATTTTGAACTTATTACTCAGCATTTAATAGAAAACCAAGAAAAGGGTATTAAAAACGTCATCAACTGTGAAAATGAAAAACAACAAAGGAGACTAAAAGAAATTTTTCTACAAATTAATGATAAGGTAGTTTTTCAAAGCATCATAAGTAGTCTTCACAAAGGCTTTTTAGATACGCAACTGGGCATTGCAATTTATACCGACCATGAGCTATTTGAAAGATATCATCGCTTTCGAGATAAAGCACATTTGCACCAAAAAAATATACAAACGCTTAAAGAACTCACTCAATTACAACCCGGCGATTACGTTACCCACGTTACCCACGGAATTGGAAAATTTGCAGGATTAGTAAAAATTAAAGTAGGAGAAAACGAACAAGAAGCAATCAAAATAATTTACCAAGATGGGGATGAAATATATGTAAATGTTAACTCGTTGCATAAAATATCAAAATATGTTAGTAAAGATGGGCTTCCGCCTAAGCTGAGCAAGCTAGGTTCTAATGAATGGAGCAGGACAAAGGCTAAAATCAAAAAAAGAGTTAAAGAACTGGCTTTTGATTTAGTCAAATTTTATGCTCAACGTAAAGCTACTAAAGGCTTTGCATTTCCCCCCGACTGTTACTTACAACATGAGCTGGAAGCCTCTTTTATTTATGAAGATACCCCTGACCAACTAAAGACTACCGAAGAAGTTAAGCGAGACATGGAGCAGAGTTACCCTATGGACCGGCTAATCTGTGGAGATGTGGGCTTCGGCAAAACAGAAATCGCCATTCGGGCAGCTTTTAAGGCTGCAGTGAGTGGTAAACAAGTGGCTGTCATGGTGCCTACTACAGTATTAGCTCTTCAACACTATAATACTTTTAAGGAAAGACTTCAGCGCTTTCCTGTTAATTTAGAATACATTAGTCGCTATAGAAGCAAAAAGGAGCAAAATGACATTCTCAAACGCTTAGCAGAAGGTAAAATCGACATCCTAATAGGAACCCATCGACTGCTTTCTAAAGATGTGGTTTTTAAAGACCTAGGCTTATTGATTATTGATGAGGAGCATAAATTTGGGGTTGCTGCCAAAGAAAAACTAAGGCTCATGAAAACTAATGTTGATACGCTTACGCTTACCGCAACCCCTATTCCTCGCACCCTACAATTTTCTTTATTAGGAATACGAGACCTTTCTGTAATTTCCACACCTCCCCCTAATCGAATTCCAGTAGAAACTACTGTTTGTACTTTTCGTCCTGAAGTCATCCGTGATGCTATTGCCTATGAGTTACGAAGAGGGGGGCAAGTATTTTTTGTACATAACCGCATCAAAGATCTAGATAGCTATGCTGCTCTTATCAAAGAGCTGGTACCCGAAAGTAAAATAGCAATTACGCATGGCCAGCAAGACGGAGACTTAATCGAAGAAACGCTGCTTCGGTTTATTATGCGTGAATTCAATGTTTTAGTCTGTACCACTATTATAGAATCAGGATTAGATATTCCTAACGCTAATACCATCATTATTAACCAAGCTCATACCTACGGGTTAAGCGATTTACATCAAATGCGCGGAAGGGTTGGACGATCGAACCGAAAAGCTTTTTGCTATTTAATTGCGCCGCCCCTTATCGAACTTACTGAAGAAGCTAGAAAACGCCTCAAGGCTATTGAAGAATTTTCAGATTTGGGCAGCGGGATGCAAATTGCTATGCGTGACTTGGATATTCGCGGCGCAGGAAACATCTTTGGAAGTGAGCAAAGTGGCTTTATTACTGAAATTGGGTACGACATGTACCAGAAAATTCTTGATGAAGCTATTCAAGAGCTTAAGGAAGAGCACTTGCTGGAAACGGAAGAAACTTCCTCTCCTCTCAAGGGTGCTAAGGACTGTCAAATAGAAACAGATTACGAAGTTAACATACCAGACACTTACATTCCGAACACAGCGGAAAGGCTTAGTTATTATAAGAGAATTAGCGAAATTAATGAAGAAAAAGAGCTTGTTGAAATCTCTAAAGAACTTATCGATCGGTTTGGTCCTATTCCTGCGCCCGCATTGGCGTTTATGGATACTATTCGAATTCGTGAACAGGCTAAAATTCTTGGCTTTGAAAAAATAGTTATGAAAAATGGTGTATTTAAAGCCTACTTTATTAGCAATCCAGAAGACCCATTTTATCAATCAGGAAATTTTCAAGCTTTATTAGACTATTTGCAGCAAGACAATAAGTTTATAAAGCTTAAGCAAGTAAATAATAGCCTGCAAATACAAATAGAAAATATACGTTCTATTAAAGATGCTTATCTAAGAATCAAGCAAATAGCCAATTTTATTCTTCACACAGTTAATAGTTCGGTTCAAGCCTAAAAAGCTATCCTCTTTTAGAGGCGAAAAATTCCTTTAGAAGCGCGGCACACTCTTCTTCTAGCACCCCCCCTAAGTAAGTGGTCTTAGGATGTAGCAACGATTCTCCAACTCTTAAAAAGCCTGCTTTTTTATCATAGGCACCAAATACTAGTTGCCTAATCTGTGCCCAGCGTAGAGCAGCAGCACACATCACACAAGGCTCTAGGGTGACGTAAAGAGTACAGTCTCTTAGATATTTACCATTTAATGAATTGCAAGCAGCTGTGATGGCTATCATTTCAGCATGAGCCGTTGGATCGTTCAGTCTTTCCACTTGATTATGCCCTTGAGCAAGAATTTTATTTTTAACAACAATAAGTGCACCGATAGGGACTTCACCATCCCTAGCTGCTCGCTTGGCTAACTCAATAGCCTTAAACATGTAGTAATAATCTTTTTGAAGCATAAATAACCAAATGTAGCTGAAAGAAGACTTCTATGCATGCTTACGGATAATAAAGGGATCAAACTGATAGTACAATTCCCAAAATTTTTCGTTAGGTTCAATACCTTCTCCATTAATAGAAAGCTCTTTTTTGATACCATCTACAAAATACATAGCTACTTTTCCCTTATTTTTAGCTTCTATGTAGCCGCGATAAGTACAATCAAAGAAGTCTTTAATCAGCTCATAGGTATCTTGAGAAATATTTACCTTTCCTGCTTCACCGCTCGATTCCATACGGCTTGCTGTATTCACAGTATCACCCCAAATATCATAAGCAAATTTTTTCTTACCTACTACTCCTGCTACAAGAGGACCAGAATGAATGCCCAAGCGAAGTTCCCAAAAAGGTTGGTTATTTGCTTGCTTTTCAGCATTCACTTTTTTCATAAAGTTCTGTAATTCTAATCCTGCAAGCACCGCATCAATAGGATTGGTTTTGTTGGGCATAGGAATACCGCCTGCACTCATATAACCGTCACCTAAAGTCTTTATTTTCTCCATATTATGCTTATCCATCACCTCGTCAAAATATTGAAAACACCTATCGAGCTCCCTTACAATTTCTTCTGCTGTTAATTTCTCCGCTATCTTAGTAAAGCCTTTGAAATCAGTAAACAAGACAGAAACTAACTCATAAGTATGAGGAGTTGCTTTTCCTGTTGTTTTTAACTCACTGGCTGTTTCTGCAGGCAAAATATTAAGGAGCAAATTATCTGAAATAGCTTTCTGTTTTTCTACAGCATTATAAGCATTGGCATTATCTAGAGCAATAGCTGTATAGGCAGCTAGTGTTCTTAAAATATCTAAATGATAATTAGTATAAACTTTTTTACGATAACTTTGAACAGTTATAACACCTAGAATCTTTTCTTCTAACAATAAAGGAACATAAATAACAGAACCTGGTGTTTCTCCTGATAGTATATTAATGCGGGGTATATAAAGATAATATTGCTGAGAATAATCTTCCATTAAGATTTCTTTTTTATTTCTTAAACACCAAGTACTTAAGTGGTGTACTTTATCTACATCTATCTTGAAACTTTCGAGTCGCTGATTATTTTCCAATAAGTAAGTAAATTCCAAACAATTTTCTTCAGGATAGTAAATAAAAACACCAAAAATATCCGCAATCATTAATTGATTGATGTATCGATAAAGAGTAGAAAAAATATCTTCTTGGTCTAAGGAAGCGGTTAGCTCTTGACCAATTCGAGAAAGTAAAGTCACGTTATTGTAAGAAATCTGAAGTTCTTCCGCCTTTTGTTGAATAATTTTACTTTGTTCTACTACCTCGGCAGTACGCTCCCTTACCTTTTGCTCTAGTCTCTTATTTTCTTCCTCTAGAGCCCTTAGCCGCCAACGCACAACGCCGTATACTGCCCCAATAGAA
The DNA here is from genome assembly GCA_025057395.1 of Bacteroidia bacterium. Taxonomy (GTDB): domain Bacteria; phylum Bacteroidota; class Bacteroidia; order J057; family JANWXU01; genus JANWXU01. Next base: position 25,999 of record JANWXU010000050.1, read on the forward strand.
AAAAACGAGTATAATAAATATGCCCACCAAGTTCGATACCAGGGAGGTAAGATAGTAAAGCTAAAAGTTGCCTCCCCACTTATTGTTTCGTAAATATTTTTTGCTCGAACTCGTAAGGTGTAATTACCTTCGGCTAAGTTAGTGTAAGAAATAAAATTTTCTTGACTCCATTCTGACCACCCTTCATCATTTCCTTCTAAATAATATTGATACATCGTAGCTTCATTTCCATCAAAAAAAGGAGCTGCTACCTCAAACCTAAGCGCATTTAGTTCATAAGGAAAAGTAAACTTATAACTTTCATTTTGCTTATCTGCAATAAATCCGGTTGCAGGGTCCAGGTAAGTTCCTGCAAATAGCAAAGAATCTTGCTTAGTATAGATTACTTTTCTTAGCAAACATTTAAAAGGAAGGGAGTAATTTTTGGGTAC
>JANWXU010000051.1 GCA_025057395.1 Bacteroidia bacterium
TAGCTGGGCAAATAGTATCCAAAAGCAAGTAGAAATCAATGAAAATCTAAAAAAAATAGAGTCCTTTTTAATTAAACAGTGTCCTAATGCCGGAATTTTTATTGCTAGTTATCATCCTGAATGGTACCTTTATTTGAAACGACCTGCCCATTCCAAGTATTTAAATACACGGATTGCATTTAGTAAAATGAATTGGTTGCCCCAAAACCATACGCAGCTTGATTTACTTTCTCAGCCTGAAAGTGAAAGGGCAGTCTACCAATCTTTTGAAATTGAAAAGCCCCATTGTATTATTGATAACAAAGGGTATTTTGCAGCTATTAAAGATAAAATTCCGCTACTCCTACAAAATTATCAAAAGCATAGAGTAGGGAATTGGGATATTTACTTATGGAAAAAAGATTAGGAATAATTCATAAAATGCAGGGCTATTAGGCGTGTAAAATATTTTTTGCTAGTAGTATTGAATATATTGCTTTTTAGTACGAAATTCATTTTTGAATCTTTTTATTTATGATTACGCCTATTGAAATACGGCAACATACTTTTTCTAAATCCATAAGAGGGTACGATACGGAAGAAGTAAAAACCTTTCTCAAAAATCTTTCCGATATTTGGGCACAAGAAATAGAAGAAAAAAGAAGACTACAACTAGAATTAGAAAAGGCAAAAGAAAGTTTACAACAATATAGAGAAATGGAAAGTCTTTTGCAGCGTACTTTGATGCAAGCAGAGCAAACTTCCAAGAATACAATAGAAAATGCACAGAGAGAAGCAGCTTTATTTATAAAAGAAGCACAACAAAAAGCTAACGAGATTATTCAACACGCTTTGGCAGAAAAAAGAAAAAATGAAAAAGAAATTGAAGAGTTATTAAAAAGGAAAAAAGAAATTGTAATACAGTTAAAAAATTTTCTAACCTTGCAATTGCAATCTCTGGAAGCATTCGAACAGCCCGTTTGGGCTCCCACCTTTGCTAACCCAGAGTCTAAAATGGACTTTACGCCTCAAAGTTCTACTTTGCCTACTGAATCTTCTACAAGTGATAAAAAAAAAACCGAAAATAGAGAAGATTCCTTTTTTGATGAAATTCTATTAAGATTAAATCAAGAAAAATCACAAACTTTAGCCGATATTTTTCAAGAGTTGTAGGCCTATGATTCTTTCGGATACAGAGATATTAAGACACATAGAACTAGGAAATATTTTAATTGAACCCTTTCGCCCAGAGTGCTTGGGCAGTAATAGCTATGACGTGCACCTAGGAAGGTATTTATGTACCTATGTTGATCGCGAACTAGATGCCAAAAAGCATAATCGTGTCAAGGAATGGATTATTCCTGAAGAGGGTTTTTTATTAGAGCCAGGTATTCTATACTTGGGTGTTACAGAAGAATACACTGAATCACATTTTCATGTTCCTTTTTTAGAAGGAAAAAGTAGTATCGGCAGGCTAGGTATTGATATTCATGCTACAGCTGGTAAGGGAGATGTAGGCTTTTGTAACACATGGACGCTCGAAATTTCCGTAATCCAGCCCGTTCGAGTTTATGCCGGTATGCCAATTGGACAACTGATTTTCTTTTGTGTACAAGGAGAAGTCTCCACCAAATACATACGTAAAAAAAATGCAAAATATAATATCCGGACACTTAAGCCTGTGGAATCAATGCTTTGGAAAGAATTTGAAGTATGAGACTTGCTACCCCTCAAACACTAGTTTCTATTGCTAATTTATTGGGCGTACCTTATGTAGGTCCTGCCGAACACTTAATTTGGGGCATTAACGAAATTCATAGAGTAGTGCCCGGAGACTTAACTTTTGTAGACGTACAAAAGTATTTTAAAAAAGCTCTTAATAGTGCTGCCACTACTATACTTATTAACCAAACAATTCCTCCCCCTAAAGGAAAAGCCCTTCTAATTTCTCCAGAACCCTTTACTCATTTTAATTTTCTACTTAATTATTTTAATCCTCCTTCTGCCCCTCATATCTTTCATGAGCACAAAAGTAATGTAACTGAAAATGACGTACACTTTGGTGCTAATGTAATAATCGGTAAAAATGTAACAATTGGTAAAAACACTTCTATTGGCCACAATGTTTGTATCGGCGCTAATGTAAAAATTGGTGAAAATGTGGTAATATTCCCCAACGTAACCATCTATGAAAATACTATCATTGGCAACCACGTTCGCATTCAAGCCAATGCTGTTATTGGCTCAGAGGCTTTTTATTATAAAAAAAGACCCGAAGGCCGCGAAAGAATGCTTTCCTGCGGTCGTACTATTCTAGAAGATTACGTAGAAATTGGTGCCAATACTACCATTGATAGGGGCGTAACAGCAGATACCATCATCGGTGCTCATACCAAAATTGATAACCTTGTGCAAATTGGGCACGATACCGTCATTGGTAAAAGATGCATTATTGCCGCCCAAGTAGGAATTGCCGGCGCAAGTAATATTGAAGACGATGTGATTCTTTGGGGGCAAGTAGGCGTCCCCTCCGATGTTACCATTGGGCAAAATGCTACTATCCTAGCACAATCGGGTGTTATGTCTTCTTTAGAAGGTAATAAGGTATATTTTGGTTCTCCTGCTAAAGAAGCTAAAAGAAAATATCGCGAACTCGTAGTACTCTCCAAAATCACAGACTTATTTCATAAATTCAAAAACCTATAATTATTTCCAGCTTGAAAAATGCTGTTAGGCTTTATTGAAGCCAAATTCCTAATTCCTGAACAGGAGCAAGAAGTGGCTATTGCAGAGCTGAGTGAATGGGGATTTGATGGTTTCTTACAAGATTCCAACTATCTCCTTGCCTACACTACTTACGTAGACCCCCTCCTCATCCCTCCTAGTCTAAAGACCCGCCTGGTAGAACAAAAATACATTGAGCCCCAAAATTGGAATGCTTTATGGGAGCAAAATTTTGAAGCAGTGGCTATCGATCAATTCTGTTACATTTATCCTCCTTTTCAAAAACCCTTACCCCAACTTCAGTACTATATTTGCATCCAACCTCAAATGGCATTTGGTACAGGCCACCACCCTACGACCCAATTGGTAATTCGACTTATGCAACATTTAGAGCTACAAGCTAAAAATGTAGCCGATGTTGGCTGCGGTACTGGTATTTTAGGAATACTAGCTGCTAAAATGGGAGCTACTCACGTTGTTTTTTTAGATACTGACCCTATTGCTATTCAAAATACCCAAGAAAATCTTATGCTCAATCAAATTGCTAATGCAACCGTTCTTTTAATTCCTATAATTCCTATCATCGAATGGCCCTATAGCCCCTATCACCTTCTCGTTGCTAATATTGAGCGCAATGTTTTATTACAAAATGCAAGTGAATACACTCGACACCTAGCCCCTGGAGGCTACCTGATTCTAAGCGGATTTTTGGTTCAAGATACTCCTACATTATTGCATACTTACCAATCCCTAGGCTTAAAAACTATCCAAAGCTTACGAAAAGATAACTGGAGTGCTATTTTATTACAACGTAATCATTAGTCTAATAGAAAATGAATTTGTGTCTCTTATTTCTAGTTAGCTTTTTATTAGTAAACTTTCCTGCAAAGATAAACGCTCAGCACTTCTTAGACAATCCCGAAACCTTTGGAGACGAGCTCACGTCACGCCTCAAAACTTACCGGAATATAATAATTAAAGATATAGATCTTATCCCCCCACAATGGAGAGCATTAACACCTGGGGAAAAAAACGAAGCTTTTCAAAAAGCCAAACTCTATGCAGAAAAGGGTGCTCACCCTTATCCCCATATATACCAATACCTAAGAACTCTTTTTGCTCTAAAAGCGGGAGGAAGCATGGTAAATATTTCTTTTAACGACTTTTTCTTTCTTACTGATACTACTATTAAAGCTCTGGGGGCAGAAAGTACTCTCAAATTTCTCGAGAATTTAGATCAAATGGCACGCTTTCCTTGGTACGAAGTAAACAAAAGCTATCGGTGGCAATTTTCTAATAAACAGCCAGAAGTACGTTTTATAAAGGCTATCGATAGCGCAGGGCAATCTATGACCGTTTTTCCTGCTCTTTATTTTCCTAAAACAGACATTAATTTCCATACAGGCGATTATTCTAGCACTCTTCAAGGTACCTCGGGCTACTTAAATTTACTAAATTTTCAATTCTACGGTGAAGGCGGTCGCTATGATTGGGCCAGGCATAAACTCGACCCTCAAGATATTTATGTACAACTGCCTAAATTTTTAATTAGCTTAAATGTTGCCCAATTTACTATTGATAATGCTAAGCTTTTTTATAATTCTAAATTTAAAAAACCAGTTAACGGACAATTAAAAGAATACTTCCTTCGCAGAGATCATTCCGATTACGCAAACTACCCTTATTTTCGAACTGTCAAAGACTCCGTAATACTCGAAAATTTCGTACCCCAGGTAGATTTTATGGGCGGATTTGCTGTGCAGGGCAATCGAACCTATGGAATTGCGCCCGTAGTCTTAAACTTCAAAAATAAAAACAACCTAAGGGTAGCTCGAATGGAGTGTCCTGAAGTGCTGGTTTCAGAAAAAAAATTAGTATCCAATGATACCAAATACTATATTTTCCTTCCTACCGGCGACACCATCCACCACCCCTCCATGCAATTAATTTATAACACGGAAAAAAAACACATTTTCTTAAATAACAACCCCCAAACCAAAGGGGGTAGTATTCCTATCCAAAACACATGGCTCAAATTTGATATGAATTTTGATGCCCTCCACTGGACTCTCGATTCAGATACCATTTATTTATCTGGAAATGTAGGCAAAGAACATAAACTCTTTGCCCTTGAATCTCATGATTTTTTTAGTTACGAAAGGTTCGATGGCTTAAGAGGCGTATTACCTTTCAACCCTATCGGAATTATTTATAGAAGATACTTGGATAATTTTAATTATCAAATTAATCAATACAAAAATAAGCTCAAAAAAAGTAAAGAGGAGGCTTCTCGCGTAGCAACCAGCTCTGAATTTGATGTAGGCGACTCGGAATTTAACTCTGAAGATTTTACTCAAGACGTAGAAGAAGAAATTTATGAAGAAGATCTAGGCCTAGAACAAATTAAAGCCAAAATTAAGCCTACTTTAGGCTTTACAGTAAATCAAATCCTAAAAAAGTATAAACTTCAAGCCAGCAAAGAAGCCTTCAAAAATGTGCTTCCGCAGCTAGAGCAAATGGGCTTTATTGAATATTCACCAGGCCCTGAATATATCACAATCAAAGAAAAACTTTTGCAGTGGGGAAGGGCCGCCTCCCACTCTAAAGACTTTGATGTACTTTATATTCCTTCTCAAGTAAAAACCAACGAACCTAACGCCTACATTATTATTAGCAAGGGAATCTTACACCTTAACGGGGTAGAAAGCTTCAGTTTCTCTGACTCTCAGTACGTAGTTGCTCGTCCTAGCTTACAAAAGATACAAGTAGGACGTAATCGCGAAATTCAATTCACCGGAATTATTGAAGCAGGCCAAATTTTACTCGAATCCGAAGGTAAACCTAATTATAAATTTATTTACGATGATTTCAAAATTATTTGTGATTCAGTACATCGGCTACGCTTCTTTCCCCATGGAAAAGTAGAACCTCGTCTACTTAAGGGTATCCAAAAACTTGAAATCGAAAATTTCGATGGCGCCCTATATATCGATAAATTTAATAACAAAAGTGGTAGAAAAAGTACCCCTGATTATTCCATTTTTGACTGCTATACTCCCTCTTATGTTTATTGGAACGATAAAAATATCCAAAATGGTATTTATACACGCGACAAATTATACTTCGTATTAGACCCCTTTTTAATAGATAGTCTAGAAAATTTCAGCTTTACCAAATTGGAATTCATGGGAGAGTGCTTTACCTCTGAAATTATGCCCTCCTTTCGAGATACCCTCAAATTAATGGCCGATAACACCTATGGTGTAAGCGAAGTATTTCCTCCAGAAGGGGTTCCTATATACAATGGAAAAGCTCGCTTTTATAATCGCATCACCCTAGATGGATTAGGTTTGCATGGTAAGGGTAAAATCAAATACCTTTCCTCTATTGCCGAAAGTGACACTTTTATTTTTCATTTCGACTCCGTAATGGCAGTTACTAAGTCTTTTTATCTGCCAGAAGGCGAGTTTGAAGGATATGAATTTCCAGAAATTAAAGTACAGCAAGCTTATTACACCTGGTATCCTAAAGAACAACTTATCAAACTGAAAACCACTCACGGAGACCCCATTCGACTTTATAAAGGAAATGCCGATTTTTTTGGTGAAGTATATATTACGCCCAAAGGCGTACGAGGAAAAGGAACTTTCGTAGTAGGTAGAGAAAAATTTACTACTACCAATGGCTATCTAAACTTAAATATTGATAACTTTTCTATGGATGATGGCATCTACGCTATTCAAGATTCTCTAGACCCTACCCGCTTACATTTCGAGGGCAAGCATCTTTCTACTAGTCATGTTTTCGCTACTAATATGACTATGTTCCGCTCCGTAGAAGGAAGCAAAGCCAATATCTCCTTCCCCAAAATTAAGTACGCTACTTCCATGCAATTTGGCAGTTATCTAAAGCTCAATAAAGAAATTCACTTAGAAACAGTTCCAGAAGATACGACCCAAAACTTTTTTATTAGTACCGATAGCACCCAACATAAGCTCAAATTCAATGCTCGGGGAGGTATTTACAAAATCGATGAACAAAAACTAACCGCCACTCATGTAGATTCTTTGTATGTAGCAGACGCTGTAATCTATCCTTTTGCCTCTACCCTAAGAGTACAGCCTAACGGAATGCTAGAACCCCTAGACTCAGCTAAAATAATTTGCAACCGTATTAATCGAAAACACTTTTTATCTGATGCCCACGTAGAGGTACTTTCGGGAATCAATTACCGAGCTGCAGCTAACTACCGCTATCCCTCCAAACCCAAACACCAAACCATACGCTTTAATGAAATCTTTGTAAAACCAGATACCACCACCTATGCCCGCGCCTTTTTACCCGAAGAACAAGAATTCACCCTTACTGAAAGAATTTACTTCAAAGATACCGTAGAACTAAAAGCCAATCAGCCTTACCTCAATTTTAAAGGTCAAGCTAAAATTCAATCTCCTAACATCGGAGATAAATGGTTCAAAATAGCAGAAGAAAATGTCAATCCTGATTCCGTTATTATTCGAATTGATGCCCAAAAGCTTGGCAAACTAAGGGTAGGCACCTATTTTTCATTTGATAGAGCAGCTATCTATACTCGCTTTTTAGAGCCTAAGCTTAACGAAAAAAGAGATAGTACTATTATGGTAGCAGAGGGAGCTATCACCTTTGACCCTACCTCACGAGAATTTCGAATTGGTCCTCTTGCAAAGTTAAAAAATCAAGTCCTAAGAGGAAACGTGCTCAGCTTTAATGATGAAAAAAATGTTGTAGTAGCCCAGGGCCTATTCAAATTACCTTATAATTGCGAAGAGCCAGAGCAAAAAGCACTTTTTCCTTTACGCCTAGCAGGAACTATCGAAGAAAACCGAAACACCGAAAAAATAAAAAGTAATTTAGTATTAGCATTAAAACTACCCGATGCTATCAACCCTGCCCTCAACCACTTTGCCGAAAGAGCTATTTACCTTAATTACAGTGCAGGCGATTTATTAGAAATTATCGATGATAAAGTATTACACCTGGGCTTAGCCGAAATTATTGATAATGATAAAACCCAAGAAAAAAATATTCGCCATATTTTAGATATCGTTAAAGAAGAATCTCCTAATTTAGCACAAATTCAAGCTGCTAAATTTGCAAGCACTAGTATTTTACTAACAGGCGTAGACTTTAAATACTGCAACCGAAAAGGCAGAGAAAAGGGCGTAGAAGCTATCCTGTATGCTACCAAGCCCGTAGGCTTACTAGGAATTAATCAGACTACCCTAACTAAAAAAGTAGAAGCTAAAATCATGTATAATATTGGCAATAAATTACCTTCTGGTAAATATAACCCCGATAAAGTACAGATTTATCTCGAATTTGACGAATTTGAATGGATTTATTTCGAATTCAAAAATAATGAACTCAAAACTAGGGCTATGTATAATAAATATAACGATGATATCCAAAATATTGCCAACAAATTAAATAAAAAGAAAAAACTTATTCTTAAACTCGCTACCGAAAATGAAATTAATGAATTTAGACAAAAAGTCTCGCAACTAGTATTATCCGGTTGTGAATAAGTGCTATGTAGATAATAATTTACGAAATTGGCATAATGAGTAGGCATATTTACTTCATTTATCTCTTAGAGTTTCTTATTTGTTTCTACGCAGAAACTTTCTCTTCCTTCAAGGAAGTTCTAGCCCAAACTTCCAAAAGTGTAGACTATGAAAATGTGGCTATTCTATGGAGGGGATTTCGTCATTCCTGGCAATATAATCATCGCCTACATCGCCTAGGAGATATGCCCCAAACCATTAAATGCGACCCTTCGGGCTGTAATGCTACTTTTTTACATACGGGCTCTGCCGCCTCAGAACAAGATGTTGCTGAATTTCAATCATATTATTCAATTCTCTTTTCTAATAAAGTTCAATTTATCCAAGGACAAGACTCTTTAATACTAACTGGTAAAGAGGGCGAAATCTGCAGAGCAGAAAAAACCATTCGCGTTCCTCTACCTGCTAGCCTTCCTTTTCAAGAAAAATATTCTGTAATTCTTAATGGTTTTGATCTAATTGCAATGGATGAAGCCGAAAATATGCAAATTTTTTCTATCGAAGTATCAGATGCTTTTATTGCAGAAAATTCCTTAGAATTTATTGCTACGGGTGCTCTACAAGCTGAGTGTACAGGAGGAGGATGCAAATTTTCTAATACTATTACTCAATATTTACTTCGTTTTAATTACATTCTACTCATCGGAGGTAATAGCTATTCCGCTACCACTGCTATTTTAAACCGGAATGTATACTGGGATACTAAGCATATGCCAGAACCCGAAATACCCAGGCAAAGCATAAAAGGAGATACCCTGCGCTCCTACCCTCAAGCAGTACCTGCTTTTCAAAAAATTGAATTTAAGCTTGACCGCCCTCATTTTTTCGTCGCCCTCCATGCTGCCCTGCACCCTGAAAACTACCAAAAGGGAAGTCTTACCCTGCGCCCTGACCTCTTCTTTTTTCAGTGGGAAGAAGAAATGAAGAAAAAAAAAGGAAGAAAAAAAAGTGGCGTCTTACAAATCACAGTGCAAATTGTGCTTTTGCAGTTTGAAGAAGCGTGTATAAAGCACGAAGATTGGAGCGGTTATTATTCCTGGCGCCAACTGAAAGCCCCTGCTACAGATGAAGCCGCTACTTATACTTCAAAAATGAGTTTTCCTAAGGTCTGTGATTAGTAATCTACATATTCATGAACAACTTAGATAAAAATAATTTTCATTTTGATACTTTAGCTGTACATGCGGGTATAGAGCCCGACCCTACAACAGGTGCTATTATGACGCCTATTTATCAAACTTCTACTTATGTGCAGCAAGCTCCGGGTGTACATAAGGGCTATGAATACGCCCGTACTCAAAATCCTACAAGAGACGCTTTGCAAAAAGCAATTGCAGCCCTTGAAAAAGGGAAATATGGTTTATGCTTCAGCTCCGGAATGGCTGCCATAGATGCTGTTATCAAGCTTCTTAAGCCTGGCCAGGAAGTAATTGCTGCCAACGACCTCTACGGCGGCACCTACCGTATCTTTACCAAAATCTTTGCTCCGTGGGGAATCCAATTTCATTTTGTGGACTTAACTGATCCCTCCGCAATTGATTCGTTTCTTAACTCTCAAACTCGCCTCGTTTGGATAGAAACACCTACCAATCCTTTACTAAAAATTATCGATATCGAAGCTATTGTTACTCGAGTAACAGCTTATTCTCCAGAAATTGTTACTGTAGTAGATAACACTTTTGCTTCCCCCTACTTACAAAATCCCTTAGAATTAGGCGCCACAATTACTCTTCATTCAGCTACCAAGTACTTAGGAGGCCATTCAGATGTAGTATTAGGAGCTATTGTTACTAATACAGAAACTATTTACGAACAATTAAAATTTATTCAAAATTCCTGTGGGGCTGTGCCCGGACCTATGGATTGCTTTTTAGTTTTACGTGGATTAAAAACGCTACACCTTCGCATGCAACGCCATTGCGAAAATGCCTATAAAATTGCTCATTTTTTAGAACAGCACCCTAAAGTAGCTAAAGTATACTACCCCGGTCTCATTTCTCATCCTAACCATATCATCGCTGCCAAGCAAATGAATCATTATGGAGGAATGGTTTCTTTCTACACACACGGAAACACCATTGAGGAGTCTTTAACTATCCTAAAAAATACTAAGCTGTTTTCTCTTGCTGAAAGTTTAGGCGGCGTAGAGTCTTTGATTGGGCACCCCGCTACCATGACCCATGCTTCCATTCCTGAAGAAGAACGCAAAAAAGCTGGTTTGGAAAATTCTCTAATTCGCCTCTCTGTAGGTATTGAAAATGCTGACGATTTGATTCAAGACTTGAATCAAGCACTAGATAAAATTTAGTCTTTGAACTTCCACTCTTTTTTTCGATATTTGTAGTGCAAAAGATACCGAAGTGGCGGAATTGGTAGACGCACACGTTTCAGGGGCGTGCGAGCGCAAGCTTGTGTGGGTTCGAGTCCCACCTTCGGTACATTTTTCCTCCCTCTATGTTTTATTCCGTTATTATTCCGCTCTATAATCGCCCCGATGAAATCCAAGAATTACTGGAAAGTCTTGCACAACAAAGTTATAAAAACTTTGAAGTAATTGTAGTAGAAGATGGCTCTACTATAACCTCTGAACATATCATTCAGGCCTATAAATCCGAATTAGATATACATTATTTTTTCAAACCTAATAGCGGCCCAGGCCCTACGCGAAATTTTGGTTTTGAAAAAGCAAGGGGCGATTTCTTCATTATGTTCGATTCTGACTGTATTGTACCCCCTCATTACCTCGAAACGGTAAATACCTTTATTCAATCTTACAAGCTAGACGCTTTTGGCGGACCCGATAAAGCCCATGAAGAATTTTCTCCTCTACAAAAAGCTATGAACTATGCTATGACAAGCTTTTTAACAACAGGCGGAATTCGTGGAAACTCTAAAAGAATAGGCGTCTTTCATCCTCGAAGTTTCAACATGGGTTTTTCCCGTAAGGTATATGAAGTTACTCATGGATTTGAACTTGATCGCTTAGGAGAAGATATTGATTTAAGCATTCGCATTCTAAAAAATGGCTTTTTATGTACTCTTATCCCGGAAGCTTTTGTTTACCATAAACGAAAAAATAATTTCCGACAATTTTTGCAGCAAACTTTCAATTTCGGAAAAACACGTATCGACCTTTTTCTTAAGCACCCTGATGAATTGAAATTAGTTCATTTTTTTCCCTCTTTTTTTGTACTCTATACAATCAGTATTATAATAATAACCTTTTTGCCTATTAATAGCATTTATAAAATTATCTTTGCTAGTCCATGGATACTATATTTATTAACAATTATTCTAGACGCAACTATTTTTTATAAAAGTTTATATCTAGGGGTACTAAGTATGGTAGCTAGTGTAGTACAGCTTTTTGGTTATGGCACTGGTTTTTTGTATCATTTATTTCTTAAGATAAAAAGGGTTTTTCAGACCGTGCTTCAAAAATTCTCAAAGCAATGATTACCAGCAAAGAATAAAAATTTTGTAACTTATATAGGTAGTGTAAGTCTTTTTGCCTAAAATATGCGCTTCTTATTAATACTTTTGTTCTTAGGAGTTTTCTCCCTTGCTTCCGCCTCTATCGACTCCTTGCCGCTCCACTATTATTGGGTCTACTTTAGAGACAAGGTTAGCTGGAAGGAGCGAATTACCCAGCCTCATACTTTTTTAAGTCTGCAAGCTATTCAAAGAAGAATTCAATCTAAAGTTCTTATTGATACGCTAGATTTACCTATTGCAAGTAGTTATCTAAAGCCTTTCGAGCAAAATAAAAAAATTCAAATTTTGGGTAGCTCTAAGTGGCTTAACCTTCTGCTAGTAAAAACCTCACTTAGCCAAGAAATATTATCTCAGATGCCAGGAGTAAAACGGGTGGAGCGCCTTATTTTGCGCTCTAGCTACCATAAGGCTTCTGAAAATACCCAAAAAGTAAAATCTCAATTTCGATCTTCTTATGGATTAGCACAAACGCAAGTAGAACTTATTCCTGGCTTAACAGACTTGCACCTGGCAGAAAAAACCGGAAAAGGAATAATAGTAGCTATCTTTGACTCTGGATTTATAGGAGTGCCTAGTAATCCTGCCTTTGCTGTAGCCTTAAATGAAGGAAGGATATTGGGTACTCGAAATTTTGTAAACGCTAGCCAAGATGTATTTTCCGAGGATGATCATGGCAGCGAAGTTTTTTCAGTAATAGGCGCCTACCTACCTCAAAAAATGGTAGGTACAGCCTATGGTGCTTCTTTTTACTTAGCAAAAACCGAAAACCCTAATTCTGAAACCCGGATTGAAGAGTTCAATTGGCTACGTGCAGCAGAATGGGCAGACTCTTTAGGCGTACATATCATTAGTAGTTCTCTTAACTACAACACTTTTGATAATCCTCAAGAAAACTATACCTATAGCGATTTGGACGGAAAGACTTCTATTATCTCTCGTGCTGCTGCCATTGCAGCAAGTAAGGGTATTTTAGTGGTATGTTCGGCTGGCAATTATGGAGCAAGAACTTGGCGCTATATTCTACCTCCCTGTGATGCAGATAGTATTCTCTGCGTAGGCGGAGGACGTACCGATGGAAGCCGTTGGCCTTCCTCTTCGGTAGGACCCACTGCTGATAATCGAATTAAGCCGGATGTTGTGGCGCTGGGTCAAAGCTGTGCTATTGTAACTGCCCAAGGCAATGTTACGGTAGGTAGTGGTACTTCTTATGCAGCCCCTATTATTAGTGGTATGGCTGCTTGTCTATGGCAGGCTCACCCCCAAGCTTTGGCTTCTCAAATTCGTAAAGCTATTCTTACTACCGCCTCCCATGCTAATATGCCTAATTTTGAAATAGGATATGGATGGCCTAATGCTTCTAGAGCCGACTCCTGTCTTAAAGCTTGGAGTACCACCTCCCAAGAACCAGAAATTCTTTTTTTTCCTAACCCTACCTCCCAAAAGGGCTACTTTGGGCTGGTAGGATTAGGATTAAATAAGTATCAATTACGTCTTTTCGAAGCTAACGGAAAAGAAATTTTACACCTAAAAAATCTTATTGCGAATATTCAGTATTCTGTGCCTTTACCTTCTACCCCTGGAATCTACTATTTAGAAGCCACTTGGCAAAAAGGTAAAGTTACCAAAAAAATATGGATACAATAACGATTTTAAGACTTTAATTACTTAACTTTTTGCTCTTAAAGCTTAGATTGGAATTAGAACAAGTATTTAGTTGCTATTTTTTCCTCCAGGCAAAATAAATAAACCAAACTAGAGGGGGCCATAGCATGTGGAAAAAGAATTCGCTCCAGTCGTATGTAGAAATTAGTTCTTTTTTAGTAAAAGGAAAAAAGTGAGACTTATAATCCGAGTCGCTATTTGAACTTAGAAGTGCACAAAATAAGTTAATAAAAATCCAAATAAGGTAAACAATTTTCGCACGCGATTGTTTTTGGATGAGCTCTTGCATATTTATTTTTGTTTTAGTTGAATGTATTGAGCAATAAGACTTTCCATAATTGCAGCGGGAGTAACATCATAACCAATATTAAACATTTTTGCCTGCCTAAACTTTTCTAGTTCCCATTGCTTTTTTAGTTGGTGTAATTCCTTATCGCTTAAATTCAGGTTATCTAAAAATGCATAACATACAAGAACTACCTCCGATGGTAAGCAACCTAAATAATTAGCAATGATATTCCAACTAATTTTTAGTTGTTCTTCTCGAATTACACAGCTCAAATAATTTACTACTAAGCGTCCTACCAATGGATGAGCTAAAAATTCTTGTAGTTCGTCTACCTTTCTTTTAGCTTGCATGCCTTTGTAGCCGTAATAAATAAGGGCACCTAAACTGATTAGCCATATAACTTCCATAGTAACTCTAGATTTAAGATTTAATTTTACAATAAAAAAAATACTCATTTCTCCTCGTTAATTTTTATTATATCTTCTTTAATAAAAATACAAAAAATCCTAAAATTAGATATGATAATACCAAATATGAATAAAAACTATTTTCTTCAAACATTGCAAACATCCAGTAGATTTCAGATAAAATTGGAAACATAAGCGTCAAAATAGCTGCTAAGATTCCACTTTTACTAAGAGCAATAATTACCGTCCAAATGTGAACAATAATTGCTATTATTCCAAAAGCTAGCTTGAATAAGCTAAAAATCATTACTAAAAGACTTAATAATATTTTTATCATATCTCTAAAAAATTAATTAATGTAATTTTTGTATAAAAAGTATAATATCATTATCACAATAAAACCAATAATAACAGCTGGAATAGCAGGCATATCTTCTTCATAAGAATTTTGCTTCCTTTTTGTAAATAACGACAAAATCACAGCCCCAATACCGTAGCAAATTCCTATAAAGGGCAACCCAACAAAATACCAGAATACTTTTCCTTCCGGGTCATAATCATCACTACAACCAATACACAGAAAGCCTAGGCGTAAAATGAAACTTGATAATTTATATTTATTCATATTTTAGAGTTGGCTTTTTCATAAAAAATCGATATAACTAATTTGTATGATATTTAATTATTCTAACTTCAATCATTAATTTATATATATTTTATATAAAAATTACATACATTATTTATATAACCTATTTTCATATAATATCCTAAAACGATAAAATATTATTTTAATGTTAGAAAAAATTATTTTCAATAAAACATATAATTATACCACATATTTAAATAATTTATAAATACAATAACTAAATAAGCATTGTTGATTAATTTTATTTCATAGATAAATAAAATTAATTCTATACAAGTATAACTTAAGAAAACGATGAAAAGCAAAAGATAAATCTTGAATGGTTTATAAATAAATCTCAAAAGCAATAAAGAGTTTGCTAAATTTGTAGGGTCATTTTTATCCATTTTTTGCACTATTTTTTACAAACCAAGTAGCATGCTATATAGCTATCGAGGACAAGTAGTAATTATCCTGCAAAAACGTATTCTCTTTGGCAGTGAAATCGCTGAAATAAAAATCCCCTCTAGCAACGAAATTCTAGAAGTATCTATAACTGAGTTGGAACCCCTTCCGGCATCAATTCATATTGCTGAGATAAGTTTGCGAGCTATTGCAGCAAAAACACAAGCACAGCTACTTTCCCAAGAGCTCCTCGCACCTACTGCTAGCAACATATTACCTTTACCCCATCAAATTCTAGTTCTTGAAAAAGTAATGGGCAGTTGGCCTATCCGCTTTTTGCTTGCGGACGAAGTAGGAATGGGAAAAACTATAGAAGCCGGCTTAGTCTTAAAAGAATTAAAATTGCGCGGTAAAGTAAAACGTATACTAATCTTAGTACCTAAAACTGCTATGGTTCAATGGCAACAGGAGCTAAAGCAACACTTCAATGAAACCTTTGAAATTATCCCAACCGAACTGCTTGCTCAAACCCAAAAACTATTTAGTACCTCCACTAATTTTAATCTCTTTTTATACTATCCTCAGGCTATTCTCTCGCTCGATGCAATTAAACCTTTAGATTACAGAAAAGGATGGAGTCCAGAAAAAATCGAAGAATATAACCGAGCTCGCATAAAAAGTGTTATCGAAGCGGGATATGATTTAGTTATTATCGATGAGTGTCACAAAGTAGGGGGCAGCAGTACCGCTGTAGGACGCTATAAAATGGCGGAAGAGCTTTGCAATAGTGCTACTAATGTTTTATTGCTTTCAGCTACTCCTCATCGCGGCAAAAGAGACCACTTCCAAAGAATTTTACAACTTTTAGACCCCGATGCGTTTATAGAGCTACCTGTGCCCATGGAAGAACTACAAAAATATGTAGTGCGCACCGAAAAAAGAAAAGCTATTGATTACGAGGGCAAGCCCCTTTTTAACAAAAGAATTGCTAAAATTATCACTATACAATATGACAAAAAAAGACACCAACTCCAAAAAAAGCTTTATCAAACGGTGAGTGACTATATTATCAAAGGTATTCACCGGGCTGAACAAGATAAAAATAAGCCCTATGGCTTTTTAATGCTTCTTTTTCAACGCCTACTTAGCAGCTCCACACAGGCGCTGCTAGAAAGCATGCAAAAGCGCTATCTCAAGCTTAAAACTAAAATGGTTCAACCTCTGGAAGATGTAGTAGCCCCAGAAGAATTAGAAGAACTACTGGTACAAGGGCTTATTAATCCTGATGACGAGTCTAGGCTCGAAGCTAACCTCGAAAATACAGCAATAAATGCTCCTACAGAACTTGAAGAAATTCAAAAAATCATTGAGCAAGCTGAAATTTGCCTCAACAATGAAATTGAAGCTAAAACTGAAGTGCTTTTGCAGTTGCTGAAAGAACAAATGCACCAAGAAAATGATTATAATCTTAAATTTTTAATTTTTACTGAATTTACCGCTACCCAAAAAATGCTCCAAAGAGTGCTAGAACAAAATGGGTATGCCACAGTTATCATACATGGAGGAATGGATTTTGCAGAGAGAGTTCAAGTACTCAAAACCTTTAAGGAAGAAGCTCAAATCTTAGTTAGTACCGATGCGGCGGGCGAATCTTTGAACATGCAGTTTGCCCATATTGTTATAAATTATGACGTACCTTTTAATCCCATGGTGCTTGAACAGAGAATTGGAAGAGTAGACCGCATCGGACAAAAGCATCCTGTCAAAGCTTTTAATTTGTTACTTGAAAATTCTGCAGAAAGTCGTGTATATGAAATTATCGAAACTAAATTGCAAGCCATTCTAGAAGAGCTAGGCATTGATAAAACCGCAGACGTATTAGATAGTACTTTAGCCGAAAAAGATATCCAAGATTTATATTGGACCTCTCTTTTAGACCCTAAAAGAATGGAGCAAAAAGAAGCCGCCTTTTTAGAAGAAATCAAGCAAAAACTTTTGCAATATAAAAGCACCGAAAATATTTTGCCATCTACCTCTCCTCAAGAAATTTCTACCCAAAGAACTGATAATATTCAGCAAAGCCCCCTTCCCTCCTGGATTAGCCACCTTACTGAAAGTTATTTGCTGCTCAAACAAATTCCCTATCAAACCGCCTTAGAAGGAATTTATGTTAAGGGTATCACTGAGGGTACTACAAAGCACTATATCTTCGAAACTCACCAAAGCTTTAATTACCCAGCGGCTGAAGTTTTACATTTGCAACACCCCTTTATTCAGCGAATTTTAAAGGAATTTGAGTCTTGGTTCTATCCCACTCTTCCCATCCTTAAACTGCCTGATGCTGATATTCCTAAGGGATACTTTTCCCTGTGGCAACTAATCGCTCAAAACCACCTCGAAGAAAAAAAAGAAATTGTTCCCCTCTTTTTTAATCCTGATTTTGTAAACTTGCCTCTAAGTGCAGAAGAAATCTGGAAAAAACTAATGACGCTGTTTAAAAAATATCCTTATACTTGCCTTCAATTGTCTGAAGAAGATACCCACCAACAAACAACTTTACAAGAAATTTTTAGTCGGAGTGAAGAACTACTCTACCGCCACTTTCAAAATCTGCAAAGAGAATTACAAAAAAATACACAATCCCACTACTGGAGCTCTATGAAAAACTTTGCTTCCCAACAAAAACGCATCCAAAAAATTGGTTTAGAAGCCGTACGTCAAAAAAGAATGCAAAGGCTTCTTGAAGAAAAAGAAGCTTTTGAAAAAGAATTCGAAATCAGTAGTAAAATTACTCCCAGGTTAAAACCCTTGCTATTACTTCAAATTCAATAAAAAACTATGCATCCTATAGATAGAAAATATTACATTGGAATTAATCAAAAAGTGAATATCCAACTGCTAGAAGACTTACTATTTAGCTACTGGCAAAATGGAGAGCTTAATAAGGAAGAACTTGCCTTTGGTTTACAGCGAAGCATTAATGGCATTAATCGAAGAATTAAAGCCCAACAAACTATTCAGCAAATATTTAAACGACAACAGTACTTACTTAATTTTCTTCGCAAAAAAATTCGTCCTCAATATTTTGATTACCTGGCAGTCTCTGAAAAACATGCTATTATTCTAGCTCTTCTTGCTCTTACTTATCCTATTTTTTATCATACGCTGTGTATTTTAGCCCCTGTATTTAAAATTCAGCCTATTGTTCGAAGGGCACTGGTAGTGGATAGACTTTCAGCTTTGTATGGTAGCAATAGCACTTTTTTCAATGCTTTAGCTGCTATTTTCCCTATGCTCCAAGAACTTGGCATACTACAAAAAGGAAATAAACCTGGCTTATATCAAAGCTGCCCTCCCCTTTTTATTAAAAATCCTTATATCGCACAACTGATTATCTACGTTGAACTCAAGCTCTGTGAAACTAGCAGTATCACATACGAAGATATTCGAAAAAAATATTGGTTTTATTTTTTTGATTTTTCATTACCTCAAAGAAGTGATGTTGGGCTCTACACAATACAACCCTGCTTAAGTGCTCAACTTTTATTTCGCCCTCTTCCCCCCTCTGCTATCGGATCATAATCCGAACTTTGTCTCTTTCTTTGCCTGCGCATAACTTATTAAGCCAGTTTCGCACTCTTTTTTCTATTTCTTCTGGTGTAAGGGGCCCCTGCAACTCTTGAGCAAATTTCTCTAGTTCTACATTAATTTTCTCTATAGGTTGCATAGCCTTAGCCAAAGCAACCCCAATTTTTTTAGCCTCCTCAGCGCTGCTTATTGCCTTACCTTGCTCAAAAAGTAACAAAAGCTCTTTTTCCCAGGACTCTAGTAAAAGATCCATATTTTCCCTTATCTTAGGGTCTAAAAGCAATCCTCTTAAAGTTTTTTGCCAGTCTTCAATAATCTCCTTTAGCTGCGCCGCAAACTCTTGTACTTTAGGTAAACTTTTCCCCTCATATTCTTTAGGATTAAAATTTAAATAAGGCTCCTGCATAATTCGAGCTTCCGTTACTTTTAAATCACGTACCTTCATACGCTCTATTTGCTGATTCCAAAGTACATACCTCTGGTTGGGCACAAACTCTAGGCGACTAAGTGCATCTGCTATTTTTTTCTCCTCGCTTTTTAAAAGCTGCTGCTTTTCTGCCTCCTCCTGCTCCGTAATGTGGTGTTGTAAATAAGAATCATAATAGTATTTCACATACTGTTGCTTTAAGCTATTCAACAAAGCTTCCCACTTTACTAACTCATCTTCCGCTGTTACTTTATTGGCTAATATTTCTTGCCATTTTTGAGGCTGCATAGTAATTTGCTCTTGAATACTATTTTTTAGGGCTGCTTGGGAAGAAGGTAAATAACTTTCAGCTTGACTTAAATATCTCAACAATTCCCCGATCTTTTGAGCCCACTTCTTCAGCCAATCAAAATACTGCATTAACTCCTTAGCCTTCTCTATCTTTGCACAAAAATCTTGCGCATCTAACTGAAAGTTCTTGAACTTATGATATTCATTATAAGTTTTGAGCTGATCTAAGTAATTGGAGCACTGAGCAAGAGTTCTACGGTGACCTTCAATCTGTTCTTTATCAAAAAATTCATATCCACGGCAGTTGATATTCCCGCGAATCTCTTCTATTGTCTTCAATACTTGTTCCTGAAAGCTTTTAATAGCCTGCTGAAAAGCTTGCATGTAAGGCAAGTCTTTCAACTGCGAAACCTCTAAAGACAAGCCTAGTGCTCTCAGTATTTTATTAATTCCCTCTATCGATACGTCCTTAGGCTTTGCCAGGCAAACAAAATTGCGATATTGCTCAGGCTGCCAATTTAATACTTCCTTTAAGTTTAAGGCATTAATTTTATTATCTCGGGTATCTAGGTGAATTTCTAGCTCCCCTACTTTTACCATTGCACATATCACTAAAAAGCCTAATTCCAGTTCTAGCTTGTATTCGTCTTTCGTCTGCCAAAGTCGCCCTTGCGTTTGGGGTACAGGCTCAAAGACATCGCTGGGGTTAAGTACACCGTTTGCGCCCCGCTCCTCTAGCTTTTTTCGAATACTTTGGGCGTATATCGAATCGGTAGTATTAATCTCATAGCCCCTTTCTCCACTTGTTAAGAGCCCGAGTCCCTTTAAAATAGCTATGCCATCATCATTGCTGCTCTTTATAGGAATTATCATCTCAAGAGCATTATAAATACGCTTTGCATAGTTATCCTTTCTTAAAGGACGCCTTAGATCTTTAAACCTAGGATAGTAAGGAAAAGCCTGATTAAAATAAGTATCTAACTTTTGTGCAGCCACTTCCCTAAAATCCCAAAAAATATCAAATCCTTCCTCCCTTTGAGCTAATTCGTATTCTTTAAGAATGGTTATTTCTGTATCTAATACAGAATCACCCTTTTCTTCTTTGTATCCTTTGGCTATAATTACCTGCGTCTTCTCACGATACTCTTTATCAAAAATATTTTTTAAAATTTCAAGATAACGCTTTTTTTCTACTTCATATAATTGCTTTTGCTGTAAGGGTGCGGTTTGGGCAAGCTCTCTAGCTGCCCCATACATTAATAGGAGAGTTGTAAATTTTCGAATAGGCTCCCGAAATTCTTCTCCATACATTACTATTGTATCTAGCTCGTTTCTAAAGTAATCCACCTGATTTTTAACCTCTCCAATAATATCCTCCAAGGCCTTAATTTTATCTTTTTCTTCTTTTCTTGCCTCCCCTTGCTTTAAGCGCCGCACTGTATCTTCCAAAACACCAATAACTGCATCTGGAAGATACTCATTAGCTAGCATTTGCTCAGCAATACTTTCTAGAGTAGAAGTATAAAGCTTAAGATTTTTTTGCAAAGAAATTATCTCTTCATTTTTAGAATTCAGGAACAAATTTTCTAATTCTTGGTTAGGTTGTTTTATTTGCTGAGCATATTTTCTTTTCAATTCTTCCCAGTCCTGCCCTTTTTTTGTTTCTTCCGATTCCCCTGAAGTTCCTAGCTCCTCTAATTGCTTCTCTCTTGGCTTAATTTGCACTTCCTTAAATAAGGAAAAATCAAAATAAATCTCCTTAGGACTAGGTGTAATAATAGGCTCTTGAAAAATAGGCAAGAAAATGAGATAATAGTGAAAAAAAGGTAAAGTAGTAGGCCTATCAGTAGAATTACCCAAAAGTAAATAGCCTTGCCGAAAAGCTTTGGTAGATTTCCATTCCAAGTTATCTTCGTAACAATGAAATTTAGAGTTAGGAGTACTTACTTTGTTTGTTAGCCCTAATATTTCCTGTAAAAAAGCATAAAAATGTTCGTCTGCCCGAGCAGGATTATTTCTTAGTTCTTTTGCTGCTTTCAGCTTAATATGGTGCAAAGGATTAATTCCTCCCTCTACCTTAATATAGTAATCCGAAGTCTTAGCATCTTGGTCTACAAATTGAGCTTGAGTAGCTTCTTTAATTTTAGAAGCTACTACATTAATCCACTGTGTAATCATTTTAGAATTCTTAAGTTCTAGCGTAAGGCACAAATCCTCTTTTAACATCTCGGCATTTGCCCCATTTATCTTGCCCCATTCTGAGCCTAATACCTTTATTGCTAAAGCATTAGTGATAGCCTTTGCTAAAGGAATGTATTTAGAGTAATTATTATGTACAAAGTGCGAATCAATACGCTCATAAATCTGTTCTACTCGTTCTTTTAACTGTCGAATTTCGGGTATCGAAAGTAAATTAGGATTCTTACGAATTTCTTCCCAATAAGTATCATAAGTTAGCAAACCCGGTTCTTTTTCAGGAACTTCCTTCTCCTTCCATTGCTCAAAAGTTTGACTTAGCACTTTAAGAACCTCCCTTTGATTTTTTGCATAACGAATGGATTCAAAATGAGGAATATAATTTCTATGTACTGGAAAAAGCTCTACAAAATCTTGCAAGTGCGAATGAATATCACTGAAAAAGGGCGCAAATTGATTTAAATGCTTTCGAATAATCTCCTTCTGAGATTCTGTTTTTTTCAGTAGCCTTTCTTTTACTACAAAACTTAAGTCCTCGCGGGTAATAGTTATATTACTAAAGCGTGCTTCTACCTTATTTAGAGTATCTGCCACGTGCACAAATTCCGGCACAGTAAATAATTGCTCTTGTACACCAATTATTAATCGAAGGTTAGTTCTATCGCAGCTTTCGCCAAGCACGCGCAAAAAAACCAAATCTGAGTATAACTCTTGGGCTACACGTGAACGTAAGTAATCCAATATTTCATCTATTACTACCAAAAAGCCCTTATCAGGATATTTTGCTCGAAACGCCTCAAGCATACTAGAAATATCCTCTTTCCAATCTTTACCCTGAGGCGTAAAATTTATTCCTAGCTGGGCTAAAAAATTGAGTACTTTATTCCAAAAAAATTCATATAAAGGAATTTGCGAAGCTATTTCAAAACGAAGCACACAAAACTTTCCCGCAATACTTTCTAGCGCCCTCTGCATTTGTTTATTACCCACAAACTCTAATAAACTGGCATCCTCCGCAATAGCCGAAAATACCGCCATTAAATGAGACTTACCACTTCCATATGTGCCTATTACTTGTACTGCCTTGGTCTCATAATTAGCTCCTAAGACAGTATTGTAAATAAGAACATTAGTAATATCCTCCACCATCTTGGGTGAAAAAACATATGTCTTCACCAGGTGCTGCGCCCTATCTTTAGCATCCGTTTCTACAAGCTTAATCACTGTAGTTATAGGCTCGAATTCTAAAAGCTCTCCGTATCTCATTTTAAATCTCTGGTCATTTATCAAAAAGGTAAATAAAAGCCAAAAATAAGTTTTATCTGCTGTGCCTTAGCCTTAATTTTACAACTGCCTTAAAGCATATTCCTGCTCTGCTTCTTTTAGATTTAATTCCTGCAAACTTTGCTTACTAATTTCATAATACATAAAAAGTAATTCATCTTCTTGAACATAATCTTTAGGTAAGCCCTTAGAAACTTCTACAATTTCTGCAAATTTTCCAGCTTCAAAAAGCTGCTCTACCAGAAATTGTACCACATCTCTACGCACTTGCTTTAACTTCTCGCCGGCTTTTATCATTCGTTGTAGTTTTTTAGCTTCACGTTCTAGTCTGGCGTATCTTCTCTTATCTCGCTCAATAGCCTCCTCCGGAGTAGGCAGACGAAAGGCCCCATCTTCCATTTGTATAAAATTATCTGCCAATATCTCTTCGAGCTCTCGAATAGTTTCATTTTTCCCCCCCTTTGATACCTTCCTCCATTCCGATAATAAATCCTGTACCTTTTGCGGACCTTTACTTAGCTCAGCCTCTAACCATAGCACTCCTTCCTTTTCGTTAGTAACAAATAGTAAACCCTGCTTAGGCTTTTTTTGATTAGCCTCCTGTAAAAATTTATCTAACTCTTTGGCCTGCTCTACAGTAAAATAATACCCATCTCTGCCCTCAAAACACTTTGCCAGTAGCTCTTGAAATTCTTTAGCATCCAATGGCACGTATTTGTGGTGGCTAAGGCAATATATTACCAGCTTATCGTACAAAATCTTAGCATGGCGTTCTGCTACGGCCTCCAGTTCCTCGTTTTTGTTTTTACGAATAATGGGCAGATGCTCCAGTAAATCTTCCACAAAACTTTCTACCCACTTTTCCCCCCTATCCTCTAAAAGTTGCTTTTCAATTTCCTCCACTGGCTTATAACAGCTTAAAATCAAATCTTGCTTCACGGCAGTAGGAGTAGTTACTGCCTTAAAGCTACCCTGCTGCTTATCCAACGTAGCTATGCTGATAATTACAAAGCCTGCCCGCTGAATTGCACTTTGAATGCTATTCCAAATTGCTGCCCTTGTGTTGCTAAATTCTACCGTCATCCATTTCCCAGGCTTAAGTACACGATAATATTCCTTAAAGGCAGCCTTCATTAATTCAAAATATTCTTCTAAATCTTTATTTTGGGTTTTATTTATAATAGCCTCAGGCTGATTATTAGTTTTTACTTTAAGCCAACTTTCCCAAATAAAATTCAGCTCTGAATACATAATATTGCTCCCGAAAGGCGGGTCTGTGAAAATGTAATCTATAGAATTACTTGGAATACTAAAATTTGTTGCTAATGATTGTGTAGATATGCTAATATCCCTTGACTTGTTTTTACTTAATAAGTAGTTAGCAATACTTAGAAAATCATTTAACTTACTTCGAAACAAAACTAGTACGTGATTTTCTGCATTCAATGATGGAACGTACAAAGTACCACTAAGAGAACCATTCCCTCGGTTTTTTAAGTTATAACGTACTAGTTTAGAAACTAAAGTCTGAATAATAGAATTGAAAACAATTTTCAAGATTAAGTTACTACTTTGTTGTAATTTGTTATATAGAACACTAGCTACCCACAAATTCCGCTTAGTATAAAAATGATGCACGTGCGTAATGCCCTCTCTATCATTTCTGCGAGACTCATCCCCCTCTGGCATTCTATCCGTAGGAAACCAGTACGGTATTTCTGCTGCCTCAATCCGCTCTAATAATTCAAAATCAAAAGCATCAGGCTTCTTTTCATAGCGCTTGCCCCCACGAGTATAGTTAATTAATACCGGAATACTCCTTACCTGCGTAATTACCTCCCCTATTGCCTTATCAAAAAAACTATGCGTTGCCTTCTCTACTTTTACGCTGCCTTTATGCCCATCTTTGCTAAGCATTAAACTGCACTTAGGGCAGGGCCAAGAATCTTTTACTTTACCGTTTTCTTGGTCTACTGCCACCTCCCAAAACACCATCTCTGTATTGCACCCCGGACAACGAAAAATATCACTCCATACCACATAGTTAATTCGCCCTTTGCCATATTCGTCTTGTGTTTCATATAGCCAGCTGCATTCTTTTTCTACTTCTTCTAAAATGACTTGCGCTTCTTTGGCAAAAAGCTCGGCATCCGTTGGCATATTCAAGTTGTAGGCAATAAAACTGGCAATAGGACTCAGGTCCGAGCAAATAGCATGGCGTTTGCCCCATTGAGGTACCTTCAGACCTAGCCTTCTAAATTCATCTTCAATTTGTGCTTTAGTTTCCGCATCTGGCTTTTCACAAAATTGAGCCGCCACCCCTGTCATACCCGTTCCAGCAAAACCATCCAAAATGATATCACCCGGCTGAGTATAGTGTAAGATATATCGCATAATAGCTTTATGTGGAACCTTAGTGTGGTAAGTATGGGCATTATAAATAGGGTTATTTTTTCCCTCAGAGACGTCGGTAGCATAAGGTTGGCTTACAGTAAAGTGAGAGTTGTAATTAGGGTTTTGTTCTTTTTCTTTTTCCCACTGCGCAATAAAGTCCTGGAGCCAAGGGTTAGGGCAAAGGGTAAAGTAAGGAGGGTCAGAGAGAGCAAGAATGTCTTCGTCTGAACCCGAGGGAAATCCTTCGAGTTTGCGGAGCTCGGGAAGTAATTTGCGCAATTCTTCTTTAAAGTAAGCTTTTCTTTCTTCTTCAGTCTCAAAAGTTTTTCCTAAGCAAGAAACAGCCATAAGTAGTAAGTCTTAAAAAATAAATTTATAGCATATATAAGAAATAAAAATAGAATTATAAATTTTTATTTAAAGGCTGGAAGTATGTTTGCTAGAAGAAAATTTGAAATAAAAAAGTATTCTAGAATTTCTTCTTTGGAAAAGAAAAAAAGCCCGCTTTGTAAGGCGGGCTTTTGTATTGAACATTTTTATTTTCATTCCACCACCTGCACTCTTGCCTGATAACGTCTACTTCCCTGAAATACCTCCACCACATACACCCCACTCCCCAAT
>JANWXU010000052.1 GCA_025057395.1 Bacteroidia bacterium
AACCCAAACATGGCAAGCTCCTAAATTGGTAGTAGGAATTGTAGTAGACCAAATGCGCGTAGACTTTTTGTACCGCTACCAAAATAGGTTTGGCGAAGGGGGCTTAAAAAAACTATTGAAGCAGGGTGTAGAATGTCGCTCTGCTAAATTTAATTATGTGCCAACTTATACCGGGCCAGGACACACTAGTATTTTTACTGGAAGTATACCCGCTATCACGGGAATCATAGGAAATGAATGGTTTGAACGAAAAAAAAAGTCTCTTGTGTACTGCGTAGCCGATGAAACTGTTCGCGGAATAGGTACCGAAGGAAAGGCAGGTAAAATGTCTCCTCATAATTTGTTAGTGCCTACTATAGGAGATGAACTCAAGCTAGCCACTAACCAAAAATCTAAAGTAATTGGAGTCTGCTTAAAAGACCGAGGAGCCATTCTCTCGGCAGGCCATAGCGCTGATGCTGCCTATTGGTTTGATGGTGAAAGTGGTAGATGGATAAGCAGTAGTTATTATTTGGAAAAACTACCTAAATGGGTTGAAGAATTTAATGAAAAAAAATTGGCTGATGAATACCTTAATCAAAACTGGGAACTACTTTTTGAAAAGAGTACCTATACACAAAGTACTGAAGATGATATGTTCTTTGAAGCTGGCTTACCGCCCTCAGGCTCAAGAACCTTTCCGCATCCTGTACCTAAAATTAAAGAAAATAACTATGAATTAATTAAATTCCTACCTGCCGGTCTAGAACTAACCACTCAATTTGCTATTGCTGCTATCCAAAATGAAGACCTTGGTAAAGATGCTATACCCGATTTATTAACTATTAGTTACTCCACTACTGATTATATAGGACACCAATTTGGCTCGCATTCACTCGAAAGCGAAGATATATATTTAAGGCTCGATAAAGAATTAGAAAAGCTATTTAACTTTTTAGATAAACAAATTGGCTTCCCAAACTATCTTGTTTTTTTGACAGCTGACCATGGAGTAGTTAGTGTACCCAATTATCTTAAAAGTAAAAAGATTCCTGCGGGGGTATATACTCAACAGCAACTTCAAGATAGCATTACAGCAATTTTTGGTAAGTATTGGCCTAATGAACCTATCTTAGAATATTACTGTAACCAACAAATTTATCTAAATGAAGAATATTGCCAAGCCCAAAAAATAAAAATAGAAGAAATTTATTCTATACTTAGAAAAGAACTTCTTAAAATAGAGGGTATTGCGGAAGTAGTACCTTTGGGAACTTTTCACGTTAGTCTACCTAGCTTTTTACTAGAAAAAATTATTAATGGTTATAACCCCAAGCGTTCAGGTAATTTTTACATTTTACTTCAACCCTCATGGATAGAAGGAGGTCTCAAAGGAACTACTCACGGTGCCCCTTATAACTACGATATTCACGTACCTCTTTTATTTATGGGCTGGAAACTGCCTAAAGGCTTGAAAATTAATACTACGATTGCAATAACAGATATTACCCCTACTTTATGTAATTGGCTTTCTATTTTACCACCAGCTGGCGTTATTGGTAAAATAATTAATGAAATTCCTATTCAACCCTAAAGTTTATTATTTTAATAATGTCATTTCTTAAAAAACAAAAGATAGTTATAGTTAGATTAGGTTGTATCTTTACATTAGGAATAATAATAATTTTAAGCATTTGGCAATTTTTTGGAAAAAAATTTATACATTTTCAAATTCAACGGATTGCTCAAAAATATCAATTTTCAGTTTTTTATTCCGAAATTATTTCTTTTTCCCCCTTTAAATTCAAGCTACAAGATGTAATATTTCAAGCTCCACATTTCAAAATTCAAGGAAAAGTAGAATTCCTAACCGTTGAACTAGATAAAATAGCTCTTCTGAAGGGAAACCTCAGACCCCAAAAAATTGAAAGTGGTAAGATTACTTTGACCTATCTTAAAGTGCCAGAGTTTAGCTCTAGTAAAATAGATCCTTCCAAAAACTCATTAGACCTATGGATAGAAAAAATAGGGAATTTTTCAGTTGATAAATTATTTTGGATTTTGAGTAAACTTCCATCAAATTTTCAATTCTCAAGTCTCAGCTTACAAGAAGCTCATCAAAAAGAATGGATAAAAATTTTTGAGGTTAGAAAGGAAGATAAATACCTGGTTGGAAAAGCTCAGCTTGAAAATAAAAACTTGAAGTGGCAATTATATTTAGAAAATTATGCCGGAAAGCTTATACTAGCATGTAAGGATACATTAGCACTACCTTTAGCCAAACACTCTTTACAATACTATGCGGATTCTACTATTTTAGAATACCAACTCCATCACAAAAAATGGATTACCTTTCATTTAAGATTACAAAATGCTGCCTTTTACCACAAAAGGCTAAACAAAAAATTTTTGTTCTTTAAAACATTATGGCTAGAAGCACAGCTAAAACAATTTACTCATCAAGGGTATGGCCTAGATTCCTGCAGTAAATTGGTAATTAATACAATTCCTTTTTTCATTCAATGTAAATTAGGGCATACATCACTTTGTTTAAATGTACAAACTCCTTTTGTAGGCGCACAACAATGGCTTAATGCCTTACCTCAGGGAGCTTTTGAAACTCTAGAAGGCATGCAGCTAAAAGGCAAATTACAATTCGCACTCGAACTAGAACATTTTTACCAGAAACCTGCTGATTTTCACTTTGATGCTAACCTCAAAGCACAAAATCTGTACCTCCAGAAAATGGGAGCGACTAACTTAGCAGCAATTAATGGCTCTTTTAGCTATACCCCTATTCATAGTACTCAGGTTAGAACTATTCATAATGAAAAAAACTTTACCCCTTTAGAAGAAGTTTCTCCGTTTTTAGTACCAGCTGTTTTAACTGCCGAAGACCCAGCATTTTTTTATCATAAAGGCTTCATAATGGAGTCTATTAAAGAGTCTATCCTAGAGAACCTAAAAGTAGGATACTTTAAGAGAGGAGGAAGTACTATTTCAATGCAATTAGTAAAAAATGTTTTCCTTAGTCCTGAAAAAACTATTGCTCGTAAGCTAGAAGAAATGCTGCTGGTTTGGCTCATTGAAAATATGAACCTGGTGCCTAAAAAAAGAATGTTAGAAGTATACCTAAATATTATTGAATGGGGACCTAATATATATGGAATTGGAGAAGCTGCCTATTTTTATTTTGCTAAATCGCCCATAGAGCTATTGCCCGAAGAATGTATTTTTTTAGCGCTAATTATTCCGTTTCCGCGGTACTTTCACTATCAATTTGACAAAGAAGGAAAACTTCATGAATCTCATCAGGATTTCTTTGAACTATTGGCTACTAAAATTCAAAAGCAAACTAATTTAGATGAAAATTACTTCAGGGATATAGGTCCCCATAAAGTGATCTTAAGAGGACCAGCTAAATATTACTTAAAGAATAAAATATTTACAAAAGAAGAAATCTTAGAGTTCGAACAAGAAAATTTTTAATCATTATTTTATGGATTTGAAGATTTAGCGTCGGTCTTAAAAGTATTGATATATGCCACAACGTCTGCGATTTGTGAATCTGTAAGGTAGTCATACCTGGGCATTCTATTTCTGCCATACTTTATAGCTGCTGCTTTTACATTATCAGAAGAGGGTGTTGTAGCCAAATTCCAAGCTTTTTGAAATTGAGCATCTCCTTTTTCTCCATGACATTGTAAACAAGCTTCCTGATAAATAGCTTTTCCTCTTTCTAGCCTCTGCTCTTCTAAATTACCAGGGAAATTTTCTAAAGCTTGTTTTACCCTTGTTTGCTCACCTTTCAAAAAAATATTATTCGTCATAGATATGCCATAGGCATAACCAAAAAGTAAAATAGCCGCAATTGCTAGTGATCTACTTAGTTTTTTGATGCCAATTATACCCAAAACAATACCCAGAAGTAGAGCAATATATTTTACTATCGAAAAATCAGCTGTTCCTACTGGGCTCCTATAAGCTAAATAAATGCCTGTAATAAGCATAAGAGTAACCATCCCTATATGTATAACCCTGGTTTTGCCACTAAAAGTAATCAATAAATTTTTTTGATTTGCTAATAGCAATATTACTTTTGCTAAAAGTAGTAAAATATAAATAACAACCGTAAAGTGATGTAAGTGTAAAAAGCCTATATCCATAGATTAGTTCTTATTTACATAGCTGAAGGACGTATTCTTTTACCTTTTCCATAAGCCACATAGGGGTGGAAGTAGCACCACAAATTCCTACTGAATCTTTTCCTTTTAGCCAAGTGGGATCTATTTCATTAGGTTCACTAATAAAATAACTATTAGGATTAGCTTCTTTACAAACATTATATAATACTCTTCCATTGGAACTTTTCTTACCTGCAACGAAAATAATAACCTCGTGCTGAGTAGCAAAAGCAGCTAGCTGGGGTTCTCGGTTAGAAACTTGCCTACAAATAGTATCATTAGCCTTAAAAGCAGCCGTTCTCTTTTCAATTTCGGCTTTGATTGCATAAAATTGGGACGTACTTTTTGTAGTTTGGCTAAATAAAGCTATAGGCCGAGAGTAATCTAACTTATCAAGATCTTCAATACCACTTATTACAATTGCCTGCCCTTGTGTTTGACCTACCAGACCATTAACTTCAGCATGTCCTATCTTTCCATAAATGACCACCTGCGTATTTTGCTCGTAAGCACTACGTACACGGTTCTGTAGCTTTAACACAACAGGGCAAGAAGCATCAATAAGCTGTATATTATTTTGAAGAGCAATGCGGTAAGTTTCGGGAGGCTCTCCATGAGCACGTATTAGAACAGTAGTATCTCTTAGATTCTTAAACTCGTTATGATCGATTATTTTCAGTCCTTTGGCTTTAAGCCGGTTTACTTCTTCGTCATTATGCACTATATCTCCTAAACAATACAAACTTCCATTCTCTTCTAAAAACCTTTCTGCCATTTCAATAGCGTACACCACACCAAAGCAAAAACCCGAGTTTCTATCAATAACTACTTGCATTACCTAGACTTTTGACTACTAACAAAAATCGAAAATTTAGGGTTCATAGGCTTTATTAAAAGTAAAAAAATTAAAGTTATGAATATAGATGCTTGCCCTGAGAGGCTGCACTTTCTTTCAACTTTTCATATTTGAATTTATCAAAGCGGGTAGCTAGAACAAGGCGTAATAATATTTCTTCCTCTTTTTCATCAAGCTCTCCGTCTCCATAACCAATTAAAAGGCCCGCAATAAGAGCCTGTTCTATAATAAACACAGGAAGTTGAGATAATTTCAGAACCACTTCGTCTAATGAAATTTTGCTAGAATTACTAGCAAGTATTTTTACAAGCTCTTCTTTTATTTCAATTCCTAAACCATTAGCATCAATAAATTCATTGATTAATAGAGTTTCCTGCATGGCTATTTTACCATCAGCTATAATAATATAGCCTAAAAAGTAACATATATACTCCAGGCCTTCTTGAGTTTCACTTTTGATAAGCATTTAGCTACGCAATAAAAATGCTAACATTTCTTTAACTCTTTTAGTAAATGAAGGCTTGTAACAAGATTTTGCAATTCAGGAGCAAGCTGCCGCAATAGTAAAAGTATGTTTCCATGAGAAGAACTACAAATACTAGAATCTTCTTGTAGCTTTTGCCTATAACTAAGATACTTGGCAGTACTAAAACCAGTTTTAACCAAAAATAGATGCAATATCTCCTCTACTTGGGGAGTAAAACCTAGAAAGGAATAAATAAAAACCAGAGCAGTAATTAAGATATAATTTTGCTCTTCAAAAGGTAGTAAACTAATTTGATGTAGCGTATTTTCTAGTGTATTATCTTCTAGCAGCGTTAGAGAGAAATTACCTTGTGGAATTTGTATATGCTGAGCTATGAGCGAAAATATATGATAATCTTCCAAAAAATTATTTATAAGGTCTTGCTTTTGAATTATAGAAGCTCCGCCCTTAGATACAATTTGCACTAAAAAAGCAACTAGTGTTTGATAAAACATAAAATTCAGAGTTTGTAGAAAACAATTACACAAATGCAATTGCCTTAGAAAGCAATATACAAAAAAATTACTGCATACGAAAAAATTATTTATGTTTCTCCTTAATTTTTCGCTGTAGCTGAATAATTCCTCCAATCAAGGCTTCAGGGCGGGGTGGGCAACCTGGTACATATACATCTACTGGAATAATTTTATCTACGCCCTTTACCACATGGTAACCATGTTGCCAGTATGGTCCACCACAATTAGAACAGGAGCCCATAGAAATAACATATTTAGGCTCTGCCATTTGCTCGTATAAGCGCTTAATACGTTCAGCCATTTTATAAGTAACTGTGCCCGCTACAATCATAACATCTGCCTGGCGCGGAGAATTTCGCGGGAAAACTCCAAATCTTTCTAAATCATAGTGGCTAGCATTAGTAGCCATCATTTCAATTGCGCAACATGCCAGCCCAAATCCTAAAGGCCACAAAGAAGAAAGCCTAGACCAATCTAATAAATCTTGCAATGGTACTATCCACACTCCCCCTTCCCCTGTTTTAGTACTTCTTGCGTTCATAATACTTTTTTATTTTACCCAAGATAGAACTAATAAAAAAATTATTAAGTTCACATTAGTCAGCCCACGAACTCAATAAATGAATAGCATTTGTGGATATAACAGAAAAAATAATGAATCGTTCTTTTTACGTAGCTCAAAATTTTTAATTTTAAATTGTCAAGATTTGTTTTTAGGTTAATAGTTTTCAAAAAAAGCTATTATGTGTTCCGCAATATACTCCATTTGAGCATCTTCCATTTCAGGGTGAATGGGCAAAGAAAGTACTTCCTGGCAAGCTCTTATAGTATTAGGATAAAGAGCATCGCCCAGCTCGGGCTCACGATATGGCTTTTGTTGATGAATAGGAACAGGATAAAATATAGCACTTGGAATCTTTTTATCACTTAAATAATACACTAATTGATTTCGTAAATGGGCGGGCACACGAATAGTATACTGGTGAAATACATGCGTGGAATAGGGAGCAATGCTGGGACGAACAATTTGTTCAACTTTCTCAAAGGCTTGATTATAAAATTGAGCTACTAACTGCCTCTTCTGAGTGTAAGTTGGTAAATGCTGTAAATTGACGCGCAAAATGGCAGCTTGTAAGCTATCTAAACGAGAATTAATACCAATAGTTTCATAATAATACTTTTCTCTTTGCCCATGGTTAGCAATCATTTGTAAGCGAGCTGCTCGCTGAGCATCTTTAGTAAAAACAGCCCCCCCATCGCCATAGCAGCCTAAATTTTTAGAGGGATAAAAAGAAGTGCAACCTACTTGTGCAATAGTTCCTGCTTTTTTTGTGGTACCATTTTTAAAAATATATTCTGCGCCTATAGCCTGAGCAGTGTCTTCTATAACATATAAATTATAAGTTTCTGCAAGTTCTAAGATCTTTTCCATAGGTGCACATTGCCCAAAAAGATGTACCGGCACAATAGCCTTAGTACGTGGAGTAATGAGCTTTTCAGCAGCGTAAGGGCAAATACAAAAAGTATTTAAATCTATATCAACAAAAACAGGCTTCAGCCCTAATAATTTCAAAACCTCTACTGTAGAAATAAAAGTAAAATCAGGAACCAAAACCTCGTCTCCTACTTGTAAAGCCAATTCCATAAAAGCAAGCTGCAAGGCATCAGTTCCATTTGCACAAGGGATTACTATTACTGAATCTCCCAAAAACTGAGCTAATTCCTGTGCAAAAGCTTTTACTTGTGGACCATTAATAAAAGCAGCTGTTTGAAATACTTCCTCCAATAGAGGCATCAACTGACTGAGATTCTTCTGATACTGGGATACAATATCTACCATCTGAATAGGCTTCATAAACTCCAATAATTTAATTGGTGAATCCGATTTCGATAAATTCCTTTAACATCAAATAAAACAGCTTCAGGACTAGTAATTTGTAAAAAATAATCTTCTTGTAGTAACAAATAAGGTTTATGAGCTACAGCTACAATAACCGCGTCATAGGGGCCTTGAATCTGAGAAAAATCTAGAAGAGGAAGGTGCAAAGAATTCCAAACAGCTTCTGCTCTGGCAAAAGGGTCAGTTACATCTACTTGAATATTAAAAGAATGCAATTCCTGAATAAGGTCCTTTACTCTGGAATTACGAATATCCTGCACATTTTCTTTAAAAGTTACTCCCATAACTAAGACTCGCGTTTGGGGTAAAAATTTTTTTACCACTACCAGCTTCTTGACTACTGCGTTTGCTACATAAATTCCCATTCCATCATTGATCGCTCTTCCTGCTAATATCATTTTAGCATGATAGCCTACCTCGCTAGCTTTGTAAGTTAAATAGTAAGGGTCCACCCCTATACAGTGCCCCCCTACTAGTCCTGGCAAAAATTTTTGAAAATTCCATTTAGTAGAAGCTGCCTCTAACACATCATAAGTATTAATCCCTAGGCGGCTAAAAATTAAAGAAAACTCGTTCATCAGTGCGATGTTAATATCTCGCTGGGTATTTTCTACAATTTTCGCAGCTTCCGCAACTTTAATGCTAGGTGCTTTATGCAGGTCTGCCTTAATTACCTGAGCATAAATAGCCTCTAACTTCTGCAGAGCTAGAGAAGTAACTGCCGAAATAATTTTATTAGTATTGTGCAGGCGGTGCTCTCTATCACCCGGATTAATTCTTTCAGGGGAGTAACCCACATCAAAGTCTCGAGAGCAAACTAAACCTGTTTTTTCCAAAATAGGAATGCATACCTCCTCTGTACAACCAGGATAAACAGTAGACTCGAACACTACAAAATCTCCTGGTTTTAGGGCCTTGGCAATCAATTCGCTTGCTAAAATTAAAGGAGATAAATCTGGATTATTATGCTCATCAATAGGAGTAGGAACTGCCACAATAAAAAGGGAGGCTTTATTTAACTCTTGAGCATCCGCAGAAAAAAAAATATCTGTATCTTCAAAATCTTCTGCAGTAAGCTCAGCAGTAGGGTCAATTTTATTTTGCAATATAGATATTAATTCAGGATTAATATCATATCCTAAAACTTTATATCGTTTAGCGAAGAGCAACGCAATAGGCAACCCCACATATCCTAAACCAATTACGGCAATAATTTTCTCTTTATTCAAAAACTGCTGTAAGTAGGCGGTTACTTCCATAAAAATAATTACTCTTTACGATGCACCACCATAGCACTAGCCTGAGCTGTAGGTAAAAGTAGTACTTCTGCAATATTAACATTTGCAGGTACTGTAGCCATCCAATATATTACCTGTGCTACGTCCTCGGCACGTAAAGGCTCAAAACCTTGATATACCTTTTTAGCTTTTTCTATATCGCCATCAAAACGAACGATACTAAATTCAGTTTCTACAAAGCCTGGATGAACTACACTTACCTTGATATTATCCTTAATAAAATCCATTCGCATTCCCTTGGTTAGAGCATCCACTGCATACTTAGTAGCACAATAAACATTTCCCCAAGGATATACTTCTTTTGCTGCTGTAGAACCCACATTGATAATATGCCCTCCTCCTGCTTTACGCATTTGGCTAGCAACAATTTTGGAAACATATAATAGTCCTTTGATATTAGTATCTATCATCGTTTGCCAATGCTCAACACTTCCGTCTATAATATCAGCTAATCCTTTAGCTAATCCAGCATTATTAATTAAAATATTAATAGGAGAAAAAGCAGAAGGTAAATTTTCTAGCGCTTCCTGTACTTGAAAAAAATTACGCACATCAAAAGAAAGAGTTAATACAGGTACTTTATACTGATTAATAATATCTTGCTTTATTTCTTCTAAGCGCTGTGTTCTTCTTCCTGTAAGCACTAGTGTAAAACCGTTTTTCGCAAATTGATAAGCGCAAGCTTTTCCTATTCCGGAAGTAGCACCAGTTATTAGAACTTTTTTCATCACTCAAAATTTAAACATATTACTACTCCTTGGCTCATCAATAGCTTAATGGCATCTCCGTAATACGACTCATTAACATAGATATTTTTCAAGCCTAATGAGTATCGGATTTCGGGACTCAATTTTACCCTATCGCCATATAAGTCAATTCCGAAAGCAAATTCCCAACTTAGGTCCTCTTTTTCAATTTTTAGCAAATCAGGGTCATCTTTTACTTTTTTATCACTCATCAAATTAATGGAATACTTTATACCAGACATAATATACACTCTATAGTGACGATAATAGTTAGATTTGAACTTAATATAAACTGGAAGCTCCATGTAAGTAGCTTCCAGCTTTTTGTCTACCTCGTAGCCCTTAAAAACATAAGCAAATAACTTTTGCTGCAAAGAAACTGAAGGAATAAAACGTAAATCAAAATTATTTCCAAGCTTTAAGTTATTAATAATTCCTAAATTAAGACCCGGTACAGAAGTAACTCGTATTTCACGAAGATTCTGTAAAGTGAGGCGATCAAAATCTAAAGGACCATAGTGCAAATTTACATCAGTAATATTAATACCTATTGTAAAACCCATATTAAAAGGACGTTTATCATAACGAAGGTTATTCCACTGAGCACAGAGCGGTAGTTGTTTAAGAGAAAAAGCCAGAAACCAAAAGATTATTTTTGAAGAAGGTACAAGGCGCAAGTACCTAAGGTAAGGGGCTTCCATTGTTCATTAATAAAACCTATTTTTTTGCAAATAGCAAGAAAATCTTTCCCACTAGGGAAAGCAGCTACTGAATTAGGTAAATATTGATAAGCAAATTTATCTGGAGAAAATAGAGAAGCAATAAAGGGTAATATTTTTTGAAAATACAACTGAAAAAGCTGCTTCCAGGGAAAACGAGTAGGAAAAGAAGGCTCTAAGATAACAAGTACGCCATTTTTCTTTAACACCCGAAAGAGCTCAGATAAGCCTAATTCTAAATTTTCAAAATTTCGCACGCCAAAACCTACTGTAATAGCATCGAAGGTATTTTCCGCAA
Source organism: Bacteroidia bacterium (assembly GCA_025057395.1). Classification (GTDB taxonomy): domain Bacteria; phylum Bacteroidota; class Bacteroidia; order J057; family JANWXU01; genus JANWXU01. Next base: position 10,983 of record JANWXU010000052.1, read on the forward strand.
AAGGCAAATTTTCAGAATCTGCATACTGTACCTCAATTACATTCTGTAAATTAGCTTTTTGAATTTTTTTTCGACTAATACTTAACATTCCCTCCGAGATATCCACGCCTATAATTCTTTCAGGTTTTAGGGCTACAGCTGCTATTGCAAAATCCCCTGTTCCTGTAGCTACATCTAGTATATTTTTGGGTTGAAAAGGCTGTAAATGCTGTATAGCAACTTTGCGCCAATATATATCAATTCCTAGAGTAAAAAAATGATTAAAAAAATCATACTTCGTAGCAATAGCATTAAACATTTGAGCTATTTGTTGCTTCTTGCTCCCTTTTTCCTGCCCATAGGGAGTTACAGGAGTTACCATTCCACCGATTGTAGAATATACTTCCAGAAATAAAAATTTTTTGAGAGCTCGGCCCGATTAGCAAGTAATACCATTAAAATGATTATCTACTTCTCTTTTATCAAAACCCAGCACTTGGCATATTTCATAAATATATTTTTTCTCTAATTCGTGTACTGTTCCATCTTCACGGCTCAAAGCCACCATAAGTACTAAAGTAGCTTTCGCTTCGGACGGATGCTGCTTTATTATTTCTAAATTTACTTCTGCCATTTGCGGATTCTGAATAGCTTCTTTAAGGCTATTAAGCGCTTCGGGTTCAAAGGTGTATTGCGCAATGTAGGCTTCAATAAAAGCTTTCTCACTTCTATCTGAAAAACCGTCAATTTTCATTAAGTTAGTCAAAAGTAAAATCTTTTGATACTCCGGAGTATGTGAGTTCAACAATTGCTGCATATGGGTGCATACTTAGTGCTTGGTAAATAGGCAAAATAATTACAATAAATAAACATTTTCAATATTTGGTTATCTAATTTTTTGCTTAGCGTGTGTATTTTTCTACTTGCATATATAACCATCCTGCAAACATGCCAGCTAAGTGAGAAAAGTGCGAGATAGAGCCCTGACTTACTTGTGGATTACTAAGAGATTGAAGTAAAAAGATAAAAGTGAGGGTAGCATACCCTAGTAAAAAATACTTTGCTTTTATAGGAATAGGTATAGGAAAAAGAATAAAAGTCATATCAGGATAATAAGCTGCCAATACCAAGAAAATACCACTTGTAGCCACCGAAGAACCAATGCTAGGATAAGGCAAAGGATCTAATAAAGCAGTAATCAAACATCCTACAATACCTACAAAAAGATAAAGAAAAATAAATCTTTTAGTTCCTATTACTTCTTCAATAGGGGGTCCTATAAAGAAAAGAAAGAGCATATTAAAAAAAATATGCCCAAACCCGCCATTAGGCAAAAAAGGACCATCATGAATGAAAAAACTAGTTAGTAACTGATATAACTTGAATTCACAAGCAGAAGGTCTCTCTAAGACTAAAGTAGACCGACATAAAAATAAATCCGTAAACCAATGATAAGAAATTTTACATATCGCAAAAGAAGCTAACCATATCAAAAAGTTAATAATAATTAAGTTTAGTACTGCAGGCGTAATCCTTAGTTGCATGCTTTGGAAAAAGAATTTGAGATAGGAGGAAGTTCCAATAGTCCGAAGTAAAACTTAGATTTTAATATTCGGAGTTTGGGAGTAACAATTTTATTTTTTCCAGGAGTAATTGAATAATTAGGTCTTTATCAGCAAGTTGTTTTTCTAAAAGATGTATTTTTTCTAAAGCATGCTCTAATTCCTGCTTGTATTGCATATCTCTAATTTCACGTATAGATTGAGAAATATTGGCTAAAGGAGAGGTTGTAGCAGGCTGCTGTGGAAATTGTACATGGGGTGGAAAAGAAGAAGAAGTGCCTGTAGAAGTTTTAGTGTTTGAAGGCGATTCTTTAGTAGAATTGGTAGAAGAAGACTCCTGCAAATTCGTTTGAGACTCTAGTACAGAAGTAGTCGTATAACTAAAAGGAAGCTCTTGCTTTTTACCAAAAGTGTAGTTCACCTGCGTTTTAGACTTAGCCTTATTCTCACTAGCCTGTAGGTCTTCGGCTTTATTAGAATTATTAGAGGGGGAGCTTATTCCGGCATCGCCGTTTTCACTCGGGGCTTCAAGATTACCTAAAAAGTAAGTAACGGGTACTTCTAAAATACGGCAAATTTTTAATAAAATATCTGTATTTATAGAAGGCCTTTTGTAAATATCATAAATTGTTTGCTCGTGTACCCCCAACTTTTCTGCTAAAAGCTTTGAGGTCATGCCCGGCATCTCCGCTACCCGCTGACGAATCATATTTCCAATATGGTTTTCCATAAAGTTTTTATTTTTACCCTCTTATGCTTACGAAAATAGACAACTTTTAAGCAACGCCTAAAATACTAAAAATAGCTATACCCTCTTAATAACATTTCAATAATATTTCCAATTTTGCCAGTCAAAATTTCCTTCACTATCCTTATCTACAATGCTTACATTTTCAATAGCCATTAAAGGAATTTTACCATAGATTAAAGGAAAAAGCTCGGGCAAACCTTGCCAGGTCTTATAGTGCACTAGATGCTTAATTCGTTTTTCCACGATATGTAAAATAAAAATTTCAGGTAAATGTGAAAAAAATCGATCGGCTAGTTCTTTGATTTGATTTATAGTAGCACAAGGAATAAACCCCTCTTTGTGGTAATTCTCTGAAGCATAATATCCACTCTCCAATGCTCTTTCCCAATCCTTTAAATTAGCTATGTGATAAATCATAAATAAAGCAATAAAATCAACTAATTTCCTGCCGGCTCTAATTTACAATACAAAACTTTGCGCTTCTAATCAATTCAATACTATTATTAAAAATTGCCAATCTTTAAAATGAAATTGCCAAAAAGCAAAATATTCTTTCTATTTTTCAAAAAAAAAGCAAATTTATTTTTTTCTTAGTATGCATTTGCCATTGTCTAAAAGGATAGTACAATTGTCGAATAATAATATTTCGAGCTTGTGAATTTTTAGCCTCTACCAATACAATCTGATTTTTCCCCTCATAACCAGCATCTACTTCCGTCTGAACGCTTTCTACAGTAACTTTTTGATAAAAACAACCAGCATAAAATCCAAATTTAGGAGTATACTTTCTACCTCGAATTGTCAAAACTAAACTTTCATCTTCTAAAAAATTTCGTATTAAACTCGTAGCATATGCATAGTCTAGGTGCTGCATTTCTAAACTACCTATTTTTAGAAGTCTCGAGAATAAAATCCAGTTGTCAAAAATACTCCTCGGCTACTGTAATAATTCCAGGAATATCTGTATAGCCTTCCCCTTTTATGATTGCATAAGCTCCGTTTCTGATTGGCAAGATAAATAAATTATTTTCAATAAACACAGCAGGCCTACTTTCTCTTGTATCTTGCTTGCATAAAATTCTTACTTCCCTTTGATGAGTTTCTTTAAGGTGTGCAGCCGTTATATAAAAGGGCTATCTTTCTTTGAAATTATGTTTATGTATACTAACTATAAGCATCAAAAATAGATTGCCAAGATTGGTGGTTCATGTTTGTAATTAGTAATAACTAACTCACTAATTTTTCCTCTGAGCTCCCCTTTGGAATTTATAGCACGAGGCGCCAAAACTCTATAGATATTATATCCTGCAAAAGCCTTTATTAAAAAATCACCTTTTCGATCTACTGCATTATTAGGATCTAAATTTAATAACATTAATTTTGCACCTCTTTCGTGGTCTAGCCTCCTAAAAAAGTTAGCCAACTCAAGCTGCTTTGTATCATCAAACCCCTGCTCAGTGTAATGGGTAAAACTAGCAGTAGTAGCTATTGGCCTATAAGGAGGATCTAAGTATACAAAAGTTTTATCATCAATCACTGAATAACAATGAGTAATTGGAGCAAATAAGCTTTGCTTTTTGCAAAACTTTAGAAGCAGCTAAAATATTAGTTTCTTCTAGAATTCGAACTTTAGTATATTTTCCAAAGGGTACATTGAATTCTCCACGCGCATTGAGACGAAAAAGCCCATTAAAGCAAGTCTTATTCAAAAAAATAAATTGAGCTGCTTTTAAAGCAGCAGCTTCTGAAATTTCAAGGTAACTATTTCGGCGCATTTCATTGAACTGCGTGCGCACCGCTAAGTATGATTCTTTTTTATAGTTTATAGTAGGCATCGCCAGTATCAAATTTTTTTTGCAGCTCGTGAAGAAAATCTATCAATAAATCGGGCAATGCTGTACAACTTTGTAAGTCAATATTAAATCAGGGTTTAAGTCATACAGATAAACTTCTTCCAAATAATAATGTTGCGCAAGACGAAAAAAACATTGCTTCCCCTCCCCCAAAAGGCTCTACATAACGATAAATTTTTCCTTTTCTCAACTCAGTAGGTAAGTATTCTTCCAATTGTGCTAATAACTGACCTTTTCCACCTGCCCATTTGATAAAAGGTCTAGCTTTTATCATTTTTTCTATTTTTTAGGTAAGAATCTTATAATTTTTATATCCTAAGTCTATACCTAAATACTTTTTTATATTACGCTTAATTTTTTGTTTAAGGGTTAGCTTACTTTTGGAAATATCAAATTCAAAGTGCCAATTCTGATTTTGGATAAACGGCTGCATTACGGCAGGATGAGTACCATCAAACTTAGCAAGACTCTGAATATTTTTTTCATACTCATATACTGCAGAGTTTCCTATATTTTTTTCTATCCATTCATCTTCGTGCCAATATTTATTAAAATTTCTTTGTTTCTTTTGCATTAAAACAGGATCCTTTACCCAACCATAATGATAAATATATGCATCAATAAGCTTGACTTTTAATTTTTGATTATTGCCCTTTCGAAAGCCTTGAGCATCCTTATAAGAATAAATTTGTGAGCAAGGACGAATAATACGAACTTCTTTATCGTACCAATTTGGAGAATTAGCCACATACTCATAAGAACCAAAAAAGTGCAAGTAATGAAATAAAAGACCCTCTATCCTAGTATCATCTTTATACCTAAGCATGGCTTGGTAAATTATATCCAGGTACTTTTCATGCACTACCTCATCTGCTTGTAAATAAAAAGCCCAATCTGAATTAGCAGGTACAGCAGCTAATGCCTTATTAGTTTCTTGGGCTAGCACTTTTCCCCCTACTCTAAGGCTTTCATCCCAAATAGTTTCTATAACAATAATCTTATTAGGATCAATACTTTGAATAAGATCCAAGGTAGCATCTTGTGACTTGCCTACTGCTACTATGAAACTATCGCAAAGAGGTAATATAGAACGTATGGAAGCTTCTACAGGATAACCGTAAATAATAGCATCTTTTACAAAACTAAAGCCCGTAACTTGCATAAAAGACTTTGAGTAAATTTCAGCAAGTGATATAAAGGGTCACAAGTATTTCCACTTTACTTCGAAAAGCTCTTCCTTAGCATTTCCTTCAGTAAACCTAGCTAATTGAGAAACTTGATTTATAAAAGAAAGATAAATTATCTTTTCTCTATCCTCAATAATAAATGCATACTTTTTTTCAATAGTAGAAACGTGAGCGTCTCTAAGAATATCACTTACTTTACGCTTATACTTGGAGCCCCAAGGCTGAAAAATATCTCCCTCTTTCCAGAAGCGTAGTTTAAGTCTTCCGTTAATTTTACTTAAGGTAAAATAAGTCTTATTGTTTTGCCAATCAATTGAATCATACTCCTGAACTTTCTGTATTTCAACTGCAAAAGGAGGAAAAAAATACAAACGATTATAATCCAGGGGATCAAGAGTTGATTGTAAATTAGGTAACTTTTCTCGAAAAAAAACTTCTACGTAGCCTCTATTCCAATGAAAAATAATTCTGGCATTTTCAAATCTGCTTCCCGTTCTTCTACCTTTTAGAATTTTGAATATCTCTTTGCGCTCGTAATAATTGCAACCTAATTGATCTTCAAGCCAATAAGTAATAAATAGTTCTAAGTCCCAAGCTTTTTCTTGAAAAAGCTTTTCTAAAAGCAAAAAGTCTAAACGAAAACCGAACCAAGTAGATACTAAACAATTTGATAGGAGTGATTGCCACTGAGAGGTCAGCTGGTAAAGCTGCTTTTTGTATAGACTACTCCGCTCACTTAGTTGAACCTCTAAGGCTGGATTTATTTCCTTCAGTAACGGAATAATTCTATTTCTAATGAAGTTCCGAACATAATCGTTTTTCTGATTGGAGGAATCTTCGCGAAAAGGTAGTCCATGTAGAAAAACGTAATTATTAATTTCTTCTCGAGTAACACACAAAAGGGGACGTAGCGTTTTACCAAAACAAAGAGGAATATTTTGTAGAATATCAAAATCCTTAGAACGAAGTAAATTATAAAGGAGAGTTTCGCAAAGATCAGAAGCATGGTGGGCAGTAAGAATATGATCATAATTAAAATCTATAACTAACTTATTTAACCAGTCATAACGTAACCTCCTAGCTGCTACTTGAATTGATAGACGATTTTGGCGAGCATATTCTAAAACATTAAATTTTTTTACTTTTATAGGAAGATCATATGTTTGAGCAAAATCATTGCAAAAAGTTTCATCAAGATCCGACTCTTGAGCCCGCAGCTGAAAATTACAATGCGCAAGAATTAAATTATTATACCCTAAACTCAGCAAAACATGAGTAAGCACTACAGAATCGCGCCCACCACTAAATGCTACTAATAGTTTATGTGCTTTTGTAAAAAGTTTATTGCTTTGAATAAAAGCTTCTACTTTTTTCTTCACTTCTTAACATAAAAAAAGGCGCACCAAGCGCCTATATAACAATTTTGCTTAAACTTCACCTAGTACGGAATCTTAAGAATTTGACCTTCTTGCAGCCAACTCGATTGAGTCAAATTATTAGTAGCCATAATCTTTTCTACAGTTACCCCTGATTTAGCAAAGCGCTGCGCAATTCCCCATAGAGTATCTCCATTGCGCACTTTATAAATCCGCTGGCTATTTTCTATGGTAAGTTTTTTTACTGGCTCTTCTAAGGAAGTATTAACAGTGGTATTGATGTAAGATTGCTCTTTATTATTCAAAACTTTTTCTTCAACTACATTACTAGGCTTTTTTACATTCAGATATAATACTAAAGATTGTCCTACTTTTAGATGACTTGAGTACATTTTATTCCAGGCCATAATAGAAGCTACAGGAACCTTGTATTTGCAAGCTATAGAAGTCATTGTTTCGCCCGGTAATACTGTATGGTAAACTAATTTTTTTACTTCTACTAGCGTATCTACGGGTAAAATAGTATCCAAAAGTTGAGGTCTTAGAGCTAGTTTATCAGCAATTTTACGGGGTACTCTTAAAGTATATCCATTAGGACGAGCAGGAATAATACCTCGTATTAACTCAGGATTAAGAAGCTCTATTTGCTTTATATCTGCCCCCGTAATAGTGCAAAATCTTTCTAAACTCATTTCTTTATACACTTTAAGGGAGTCTTGAGCATAAGTAAAATCACTCCATAGGGGGTATAAATTATGCTCCACAGCATAATTCATTACATAGGTAGCTGCAATAAAGGCAGGAACATAGCTAGCGGTTTCTTTGGGTAAGAATTTAGAAATTTCCCAAAAATTGGAGTTGCCATTGGCTAATCGTATAGCCCGATTTACCCAACCTGGGCCACTATTATAGGCAGCAATTACTAACTGCCAATCATTGTAAATTTTGTATAAATCTAGTAAATATTTAGCTGCTGCTCTCGTAGATTTATAAGGGTCCTTTCTTTCGTCTACATAATTATCAATAACCAGGCCATATTCCCTGCCCGTACTATACATAAATTGCCACAAACCAGTAGCGCGAGCTCTACTCACTGCGTGCGGATTAAAAGCACTTTCAATAACAGCCAAATATTTTAGCTCCAGGGGAATACCATATTCAAAAAAAATTTCTTCAATAATTGGAAAATAAACATGCTGTAGGCCCAACAGCCTGGAAGTAAGGTCACGTTTACGAACAGCGTACAAATCAATAAAAGACTGAACTTTGGAATTATAGTCCATAGGGAAAATTGCACACAATTCCTTCAACCTTTGTTTATAAACCTCTGGCTCGAACATAGGAACTTCAAAAGGCAAGTACCCATACCGGTTCATTGTAACAGAGTCTTTTTTAGTAGGATATTTCAATTTGAAATACCACTCATCTAATAAGCTATCCATAATTTCGATAGCTTCTGGTATAACAATCGAATCGATAATTGGGGCGCCATTTGAAGAATAAGATTGAGTTTTTCCCTTTTCTATGAAAAAAAATAGCCACCCCAGAAGTAAAAAAATAAATTTTTGTTTCATAAAATTACTTCTGTTGGGTTTTACAAAATATTTGCATCAAATAATTTGAAAAACAGAGCATTTCTGCCTCAGAAAAATAATTACCCATTAGTTGCATTCCAAAAGGCAAGCCTTTGCTATGCCAACCTAGGGGTAAAGATATTCCTGGCCCTCCATATAAATTACAATGTACCGTTAAAACATCACTCATATACATAGTAAGAGGATCCTGCGTCTTTTCGCCTAAACCAAAAGCAGGAGTAGGAGCGGTTGGAGTAAGAATAAAATCGTACTCTTCTAATATCTTTAGAGTATCCTGTTGAATTAATCTTCTTAACTGTTGGGCCTTTCTATAATAAGCATCAAAATAACCGGCAGAAAGAACAAAAGTGCCCAACATAATGCGCCGCTTTACCTCTTTGCCAAAACCCAAAGAACGTGTAAGTGTATACAGTTGAGTTAGAGACTTAGAACCCTCGGCTCGAAAACCATAGCGAATACCATCATATCGAGCTAAATTCGAAGAAGCTTCTGCCGTAGTTAAGATATAATACGTAGACATCAAATATCTGCTCAAAGGAAAGGGTACTACCTCTACTACATGCCCCTCTTGCTTTAGTCCATCAATAAAATCAATAAAGAATTGGTAAATCTCTGGATCTAAACCTTCCTTTTGTAGAGAAAAATCTGGAACCGCCAGCCTGTAGGCTCTTTTTAAGGGCTGAAGAGCTAGTTGTGTATAGGGCGGAATTTCTACTTTGGCTGTAGTATTATCATTACTATCATATCCTGCCATCACTTCTAATATAGCAGCCGCATCCTCTATAGTATTAGAAAAAATACCAATTTGGTCAAAGGAAGAAGCATAAGCAATTAAACCATAACGAGAAATAAGTCCATAGGTAGGCTTTATACCTATCACCCCACAAAAAGAGGCAGGTTGCCGAATAGAACCCCCTGTATCAGAACCTAGAGCAGCTACCGCCATATTTGCTGCTACCGCTACAGCAGACCCACCTGAAGATCCCCCCGAAACATACTCCGGATTGTATGGATTACGCACAGGACCAAAACTCGAATTCTCATTCGAAGAACCCATTGCAAATTCATCGCAATTAGTACTTCCTATTACCAGAGCATCTTCCCGCAATAGCCTTTCTAGAGCAGTAGCTGTAAACAAAGAATGAAAGCCTTTTAAAATCTTAGAAGCTGCAAAGCTAGGATGCCCCTGGTAGCAAATATTATCCTTAATAGCCAATATTAGACCCGCAAGACGCCCTGCCCGACCCTTCTCGATTTTATGATTAATATGCGCTGCCTGTTCAAATGGCCTATAGACACTAATAAATGCATTTAGATCTTTCTTGTTTTCTATCTGAGCTAAATAGAAATGTAATAACTCTTCTAACCTAGATTCACGGGTTCTTAGCTTTTCTTGCAAAAAAGAAATGGTATATCTTTGACTTTCCACTATTGCTTTTATTGCTTTTACTTGTTTTCTTGGGTACTCTCTTTTTTCAGTGTACTTTGCTGAATTTGAGCGTCTTGCTCAATGTCATTCTTGATATTATTTGCTGCATTTCTAAACTCCCTTATCCCCTGACCTAAACCGCGAGCAAACTCAGGAATTTTCCTTGCTCCAAAAAATATCAGCAATACCACTAAAATGAGCAAAATTTCTTGCGTACCCAAGCCCCCAATAAATCCTAAATTAAAAAATTCCGTATGCATATCGTTTTGTTTTAAGCGTTATAAAAGCAAATATAATAAAAATAAGAAACTATTTTCCCTTTAATATGTTTGATTTGTTTTTTTGATTTATCTCATTTTTATTAACACTATTGATCCTAACCATAAAAATAAAAATAAAAAGACGAAAGGACTTACCCTTCGTCTTTTGCTAAAAATATAGAAAATATAGGCTGTAATTTGAAACTATTGATGAATAAGTTTAATAATCTTCTTTTGCTTACCTAATTGCACTTCAATAAAGTAGATACCTACACTTTTGCGACTTAAATCAATCATATGCGAATTATGCCCTACTTTCGCTAACCAATTCCCCTGCATAACTACATTCCCTAATATATCCACAATTCGATAGTTAGCCCTTCCTTCATATGTAGACTCAAATTCAATATACGCAGGACCTGCCGTCGGGTTAGGATAAACTCTCCAATCAGAAGCTCCCTCCACCTCTAGATTTTTGGCTTCTTTAAATACTAGAGTTCGAAAGTCTTGTCCACTTCTTGGCTCTGAGCGGGTGCCTCCTCTTACCGAGCAAATGCTACAATTACTTCCTACTCTATACGAATAACGCACCCCTGGCTCTAAGCCGTTCACTTGATACACCGTTCCAGGGTGGGGTACCAAAAACTGCTGCCAAGTACCAGGGTCGGTCCCACTTTTACCTACCTGAAGTATGTAACATACTGCGCCGCTAAGTACTCCTTCCCATCGTATCACTGCCGATTGATCGGTCACATTTTCAACCCATACCTGCGCCGGAGAATTACACCCTATATTGCATTCCTGAACAACAATACTAGCCTGGGGCAGATTCAACGCTTTACATCCCCTATCATCCATCACTTCTTTTACCCTAATTACTCCCCCATTGAAATTAGACAATACAAGCAAATGTTGAAAGGCCGCAGCAGAAGCATCACCAGTAATGAGAGGGGGCTGTAGAATATTATTTAGCTCGTATTCCAACCTCCAAGGAGCCTTACCCTCTAAGAATAAAGGAATAACTATATTATTTTCACCTCTACAAAAAGTATATTGATCTTGGCTAAAACGAGCAGTGGGCGCCGGCCAAACATTAATCTCTACACTTCCAGAAGCAATTCCCTCACATCCATTTTTATCTTTTACTCCAAGTAGACGAAAAGTTCCACTTCTTTGCGGTATGATTTCTATTGGGGCTAACCATTGAGTAGAACCCTCAGCGCCTAAATTTAATCTTCTAATCAACTCGTTTTCTGAATAAGTAACTTCCCATGGCCCTATGCCCTCTAAAGATAGAGATATTACTACACTACTTCCTTGGCAAATCGTTGTACGGTTTTCTGAAGTTATAGTAGCTTGAGCAACTGAGTTATAAGTATCTATCACAGCAAAAGTATTAGCGCCGCTTAAGTTTCGAGTGCACTGTATTGTAGCTGAAGTATTAGTAATACTTACTAGCTGAATTCGTAAGGGGGCATATACTGGAGCAGTGAGCAAGTAAAAAATACCACTACCTTTGCCATTATAAGTTTTGAGAACTCCATTTTCTAAATAGTTCAATATCCAGGTTTCATTTTCCCCTATATTCTCTATTCTAAACGGAATAGTAGCATTTGAGCCTTTGCATAAAGGAGTTATACTTTGTAACTGAGCACTAGGTAAACTATAAATAGTTACCCTGCGGCGTTGCGCTAATTGCTTTATACATCCATTTGAACTACTAATAGAAATAAGCTCATAGATAGTACTACGAGAGGTTCTTAAAAGAATTGTGTCTGTTTGTATTATATCAGTTTTCAAGGTACCATTTTCTTTATAAGTAAGAGTCAAAGGTTTACTACCTTTCACAACAACAGGTACATAAACTTGTTGTCCTTCACATAAAACGATATCTTCTCCTAAAAACTGAGCATTAAGTTCCGTATTACCTTCACTTTGATAGCGTGAAGAAAATGCACTACAGCCATTGGGAGCAACCGCTTGTACAAAATAACTTCCCTCCTGCGGATTCGTAATTACAATAGACTCGCCCCTTTGGTTAAACCCATTAGGTCCTATCCAAATATAACTTACTCCCCTTTCAGGGTTACTTACCCACAATCGAAGGGAGGATTGATGACAATCATTATTTAATATTCCCGAAACTAAAGGAACCGCTGGAGGAGTTAAAATTCGAATTGTATCCGAATAAAAATATGAGGAACAATTACCAATAGAGGCAACTAATGTATACACTCCTGTATCTCCACGAGAAAGCTGTGGGCGAAAATACTCCCTTCCTTGGCCTCCTAAGCCGTTAGGACCTAGCCATTGATATGTAGCACCCGGAATCTCCTGCGCCCAAAGCTGAAAAGCATTACCCAAACAAGGAGGTTGCGTATAACCTATTGTTAAATTTTTAGGAAAAGAAATCACTTTTACCTCTACTTCTTGACTAGAAGAATAACAATTGCCAACCCGTACCGTTACAGAGTAAAATCCATTGTGTAAAGATTGTAAATTAGATAAAGTAGGATTTTGTTCATTTGAAATATAACCGTTGGGTCCACGCCACTCATAAGTAGCACCTAAAATTGCGGAAGCTGTTAAATTAAGTTCTTGCCCTTCACACACAGGAGAATTACTACCTGCCGAAAAATCACGAGGAATTTCGTGAATAATCACCTGAGTAGTAGCAACTGTAGAGCTACAGTTACCTATAGATGCCACTACTGAGTAAATCCCACTTTGATGACTTTGTACATTCCAGAGCACCGGATTATTTTGGTTGGAAGTAAACCCATTAGGCCCGTACCAACGATAAGAAGCTCCTGCTATTGAAGTTGCCGTTAAGGTAATATTTGCATTTGCACAAACAGGACCAGTATTTCCTGCCCGAATAACTGGCCTTGGTAATACAGTTACTTCTACAAAAGAGGGAACACTCATACAATTACCTACACGTGCTATAACAGTATAAGTTCCTGATTGTAAAGTAGAAGCATTGGTTAAAATAGGGTTTTGCACGCTAGAGGTCCACCCTCCAGGTCCCCGCCATTGGTATAAAGCACCTGGCCAATCCGTGGCTCCTAAACGAATATTTTCCCCTTGGCAAATAGGAGTAGTAGCACTGGCCCTAATATTCCTAGGAGCTTCTATTATTTCTACAGGTATTTCAATTACACGAGAAGTACAATTTCCTATAATCCCTACTAAGGTGTAAACGCCTGCCTGTGCAGTAGTAACATTATAAATAGTAGGACTTTGCAAAGTAGAAGCAAATCTTGCCGGACCACTCCAATAGTAACTTGCATTTGGAATAAAACTAGCTGTCAAAAGTAAATTTTCTCCTGCACAAATGGGAGCATTAGTAGAAGCACGTAGCTCTAAATCCGGAGCTTCCAATACTTGAGCATTTATAGAAGCAGGTAAAGAAGTACATCCTTCTACTACAGCAATCACATTATAAGTACCACTATGAGATAAAGAAGCATTAGAGATACGTACTTCATAATCTCCTGCCACAAATCCATTAGGACCTGACCAATGGTAAATAGCATTAGGAATATAACTTGCTGTAAAGATAAGAGTAGAACCTCTACAAACGGGAGCATTAGTATGTACTCTTAACCTCGGCAAAGGTCTGACTTCAACTTCTGTTACTGCAGTAGCACTTGTACAATTGCCACTTACAAGAGTAAGCGAATAGGTTCCGGCTGCTGCTAAACGTACATTATTGATTAATACATTAGGCGCACTACTTTCAAATTCATTAGGTCCTTGCCAAAGATATTGGTAATTTCCACTCAACGTATTAGCAGTTAGTAATAGCTGTTGCCCCTCACAAATAGGAGAATTACTACTAATTATAGGCATTGAAGGGGGAGGTAAAATTGAAATATTGCTAATAGCTGTGGGCAAAGTACACCCCCCTAGTCGAATCGTCAAAGAATAATTACCTGAGCGATGAATAGAAGCATTAGGAATTCTGGGATTAGCAAGTGTGGAGACAAAGCCTGCGGCTCCCTGCCAAAAATACGAAGCACCTGCAAAAGAAGGGGCCGTCAAAACTAAAGTTTGCCCCTCACAAATGGGGGCATTATGCCCTATTGTA
>JANWXU010000053.1 GCA_025057395.1 Bacteroidia bacterium
TTACTAAGATAGTTGCTGTTAATTAAAGCAAAAGTGATAAGAACTCAGGTAGTAGTGTACTTAAATTTCATTTTTGTAATGAACGCGTATCATTTCATAAAACTTAAAATAAATTTTACCAAAAATGAACATGATTAATTTGTAAAAATTAAAAATATTATATTACTTTACATTAGATAGTTAGTCTTATATTTTTTTGATAACAATAATAAATAACTTTACGGCCTATGTTAAACAGATTGAATTATTTATTAGTAACTGTAGTAATTGCAGTCTTAACAATTGCTCCTTTTAGGATAAATGCAGGTGACTCGAATGATAAGTTTAAAGTCTTTCAAGTAAAAGGGAAAGTAAATATCAAGAGCACAAATACACCTGTAAAGCCCATGGATTTGATTGATATCAATGACAATTTTGATTTTAGAGAGCCTAATTCCATGATTGTTGCTTTTAGTCCTTCAAACGGTAGGGTTTGTATCAATGAAAAAGGTCGTACTTTTCAAGCTACCAGTAACGTACGCTTGGGCGCAAGTAGGGGGCTTATCCTTAACTCCCTAGACGTTAATAAAGTAAATCAGTTCATGATTATTAATGAAGTAAGGCATACTCCTAATCAAATTGCTATTACAGACACAAATGCCCAACGCTTTAGAATTACTTATAAGTATAAAAATAAATTTTATTCCCGGGATATTCATTATACGCGTGATAATAAATTGATACTCAGCCGGGCTGCTCTTTTTCCGAAAGACGTAGATCCTTATCAAGCAGAAGAGATTGCCATTCATTATGAAGATGCGAATGATTTCCGCCAAAATGAAATCTGCTCATTTTTACCCCTCTTTCCAGATGAAAATTTATTAATGCAGGAAATTAAGACCTTTAAACAATCTCAAAGTCTTTCTAACTCCGATGAAGAGGGTGTTTTTGATATTCTTTGTAAACACATAGAAAGTACTTTCTTTTGTACCCTCAATCGTGAAGATTTTAAAGCTTTTATGAAAGCGCGTAGCCTGTAAATGACAATGCAATAATTAATTTTTTCATATGCGCTTCTTTACATAATTGTTAATGGCTATATAAGCCTCTGTTCGGAGCATAAAATTTTTGCAACACATAAAATTTATAAAGGTTATTGTTAATAGCTATAAAAAGCTACCATTATTTCATAGTTATTAACAATAACCTTTTCCATTTTAAAAATTTATTTACTACATTTGAGATGCTTGATAAATTTTTACATTAATGAAAGCAGAAGGGTTAATAGGAATAATTCTTTTGTTCTTGTTTTGTACGCAGAGCAAAGGGGAGGTTTCTTTTTGTGAAAAAGAAGGAACCGTGCACTTACCTACAACTCCTGCTGGTATTGTAAGTACTCAATTAGTTCCAATACTAGTAACTTCCTCCTTTCCTCTATTGCTTTATTGGGGCTCTATACAGATTCACAAAGAGCAAGATTTACGCAGTATAATGCTGGTTCTTGAACCCCTTTCTACTTTTTCTGAGAATGCTCATTTCTACTTGCAAGTTGTATCCGACGTAGATACTCAACTCTACGCTGCTACAGGGCTACAGCTTAAAACAGGCTTTTTAATTCATCCCTTACCCTGCCATCCTTGCATTAGTATTCACGTTTTTAGTTCTGAGTCTTTTTACGGTCCCATGCCGGCAAAGCTTCTTTGGTGGCCAAACAAAGACTTATTTTTAGTTCATACTTCTTCAACACTTTCTAAAAATTCTAAACAGCTTAATCCTTTTAATCAAACGAATACTACTTGTAATCAAGCCGCCTGCATCACTAATAATTTACCTTTGCAAAATAATACGGGCGTACCTAATACTCCCTGGGCAGCACCAGGGGGATGCTGGGGCATTACTGATAACCCTCTATTTTATAGGTTTCATATTTTCGATAATAATCCTGTTACCTTACAAATTAGTAATATTACCTGCGGTAGTGGTCAATCTTTGCAGGCTGCAGTTTATAGTGGCAGTTGCACCAACCCCATTCTTTTAAGTACAGCAAATTGTAACGTTAATCAAACTACTCTTCCACTTATTTCAGTGAATGGTAGTAATTCACAATTACACTATACTAATATGAGCCCGGTACCGCCGCCGGTTACTCTACAGCCTGGAAGTTATATTCTTGTAGTCGATGGAGACCAAAATTCTAGTTGTACTTTTCATTTCAATGGTACTGCTTTGCAGCCTATCCGGATTACTACTAATGTTTCTTCCTCTACTATAAGTAGTATACAATGTGGGCAAAGTCTGCAATTTTTTTCCTCTGGTTTTTCTGGTAATCCTAATCCTCCGGTTGCTACTTATAGTTGGAGTGGACCTAATGGTTTTTCTTCTAACCAGCAAAATCCTACTATTCAAGTAGTGAGTCCTTTCAATAGTGGTACTTATACCCTTACTATTACTGTAAATGGATGTACCTATACTACTACTCACTTTGTGAATGTAACAACACCTACTAGCTTATCATTACCCCCTCTAAATGTACCTTGTGGGCAAAGTATTAATTTAAATGCCCCTAATCCTTTACCTAATGCCCCCACCCCCTCTTATTCTTGGACAGGACCAGGGGGATGGTCTGCTACAGGAGCTAATGTTACTAGAACCTGTAATAATAATTGTAACCAGATAGGGGGTATTTATACTTTGACCGAAACTTATGCACCGGGCTGCGCTAGAATCGTTACTCAGCAGGTAAATATTGTTCCTGCCTTTAATGTTAGCTTGACTCATAATTGGACTTCCTGTACTCAAACTCAAATTTGTTTTACTGCTGTAGTTACTCCCTCTCAGTCTAACCTAAGCTATCTTTTTTCGGGTCCTTCTTGGACGCCACCCGTGCAGTCAAGTAACACAATTTGTAAAACTCCGGCTAGTGGATTGCACTCTGTAACCGTTACGCAGGGTAATGGCTGTCAAGCTACTACTACCTTAAGTGTTAATCCTCCCCCTCCGCCGCCTATTACTTTGACCCATAATTGGCAAAATTGTTCCCAAAATCAGCTTTGTTTGACGGCATCTGGCTTTCCTGGCAATGCTACCTATACCTTTGCAGGCCCTGCTAATTGGAATCCTCCCTCTCAGGCAAGTAATATCATTTGTAAAAATCCGCCTTTGCATCAGGGAACGTATTCTGTAACTGTAGTAGCTAATGCCTGCACAGCCAGTACTACTGTAACTATCCAACAGCCTCAGATTCCTCCTTTTCCTCATACTTTTCCTCCTATTCAGTGTGGGCAGCCGCAACTTTGTTTCTCCGTAAGTTATCCTACAAGTAATTGCCCTAGTCCTGGACATGAGTGGATGGGGCCTGGCTTTAATAATACTAATAAAAATCAACTTACCCCTTGTATTACTCCTCCTAATGTGAATGGTACTTACTATCTAAAGTATTGGTGTGGTAATTGTTTTGATTCAATTCCGTGGAGCTATGCACCTCCTAAGCCTCATATTTTAATGAGTGGTAATAATATTTTATGCGGCCAGAATGTTACTTTCACAGCTTTGCCGCCTCCTAATAATACTTTGCCTGCAACCTATACCTGGGCTGGACCTTGCGGCTTTAGCGCTACAGGAACTGTAGTAACGCATATAAATCCATGTAGTTCCGGAACTTATACCCTAACTATGACTACTCCGCTTGGAACTTGCCAGCAAACTGCTTATGTTGTTTCGAATGTTCTGCCTACTATGAGCATTAGTTTTAATCCTAGTTTTGTTCGATGTAATGATAATGTAACGCTTATTCCTCAAATTTCTCATAATGCTGCTAGTTTAATTACATCTTACAATTGGAGTGGACCCTGTGGTTTTAGTTCTACTCAAAGCCAGCCTATTTTGTTAAATGTTTATAGCTGTCATCAGGGCGTTTATAGCCTTACAGTAACTTTACAAAATTGCACTACTAATCTATACACATCTGCAAATTTAAATGTGAATCCTATTTTACCTCCTACTGCTTCGGCTAATCCTAATCCAGTTATTTGTGGTTCTAGCACTGTAAATTTTTCTGCTTCGCCTGGTTTTCAAACTTACAGTTGGTCTGGGCCGTGTGCCTTAAATAATCCTAATACTTCTACGCCTACTTTATCTAATCCATCAAATGCTTGTAGTGGTACGTATACGGTGAACGTAACTACTAATAATGGATTTTGTACCTCTTCCGCTACTACTTCTCTAACAGTAAATAATATTCCTGCCCCTTCCTCGAGTGCTACTTCTACAATTTGCCCAGGAGATACTTTATTTTTAACCATTAATGCTAATGACCCTAATTGGCAAGGTGCTACTTTTCAGTGGAAAAAAAATAATGTAGTAGTAGCTAATACGCCTAATCATAGTTTTGTGCCTCCTAATGTTAATCAAATTACTACTGAGACTTATACTGCTTACGCTATCTTGGGGGCGTGTACGACTACTACTAACCATATTGTAAATATTTATCCCCTACCTACTCCCCCTCTTACTTTTACTTCCAACCAGCCTATTTGCGAAGGACAAACTCTTCACTTAACTACCAGCGCTGATAATGCACAATTTTATTATTGGAAAGGACCCAATGGTTTTAGTGCTACCACTAGTGTAGTAAACACAAGTAAACCTAATGTTACCCTTGCAGATGCTGGGGTGTATAGTGTTACTCGTCAGTTATTTGGTAATCCATGCAAGTCTAATCCTATTACTCATACGGTGGTTATTCACCCACTTCCTAGTTCTCCTACAGCTCCTAATGTAGCTCGTTGTGGGGCAGGGGTAGTAACATTTTCTGCTACTCTAGGAGCTGGCCCTACTCCAGGCAACCAAGTAAATTTATTTACTGTACCTAATGGTGGTACTGTAATTAGCTTCGATAATAATCCTCCCTATGAGGTTACTACTCCCAGTATTACTACTACTACTACCTTTTATTTAGCTAGTGAAGTTACTCAGACTACGTGTAGCAGTCCTAGAACTCCCGTTGTAGCTACTATTCTACCTGTGCCAACAAGCACTTTCACGGCTAATTCTGTTTGTCAAAATACATTAGCTCAAAACACTATACAGTCTACAATTACTTTTACGGGCAGTAATATCAATTCGAACACGATTTTTAACTGGAACTGTGATAATTGTTTACCTACAACCCCTAATACGCAAGGTCCTCATACTTTAAGCTGGAATACACCAGGTATCAAAACTTTAACTTTGCAAACTATTAATCCAGGTACTCCTACGTGCTCCTCTCCTGTTACTACTGTACTAGTTACGGTGCATCCTGTACCAACGAGTACTTTTAGTGCAAGTCCTAATCCTATTTGTACCAATACTGCTACCCAAAACGCAAGCACTACTGTTACGTTTACAGGTAGTAATACACAGTCTAATACTATTTATACATGGAACTGTGATAATTGCACGCAAACGCCTAATACAGTAGGTCCTCATTCTTTGCAATGGTCTACGCCTGGCACTAAAACAATTACTTTGGCTGTAAGTAACCCTACAACGCCAGTTTGCAATTCTTTAACTACAACAGTACTTGTTACTGTTTTGCCTACTCCTACTGCTACCTTTACAGCCCAAAATGTTTGTGCTAATATCTTAGCCCAAAATACTATTATCTCAAATATTTCTTTTTCTGGTATAGCTGCTAATGGAGCAACTTTTAACTGGTCTTGTGATGGTTGCGTCGGTGGCAATCCTACTACAATAGGGCCGCATTCTCTTAGTTGGGCAACAGCAGGCACCAAAACCTTATCTTTGCAAGTAGTTAATCCTGGTGCACCTGCTTGTTCTTCTGCTATTCATTCCGTTTTGGTTACTGTGAATCCTGTTCCTACAAGCTCTTTTAGTGTGAGTCCTCAACAGGTTTGTGCCTCCGTATCTGCAACTAATATTCAAACTACCCTTACCTTTAATGGTACTGCCCAGAATAATGCTTCGTATTCTTGGAATTGTGATGGTTGTGTTGGTTTAGGCCAGGGGCAAGGGCCGCATAGCGTATCTTGGGCAAATTGGGGTACTAAAACCATCACTTTACAGGTTATAAATCCTGAAATCAATTACGATAACTCCAATTGTACTTCTACAGTTTTTACAGTTTTAGTAACTGTACATCCTGTACCTACCAGTAGTTTTAGTGCTACTGCTGTTTGTCAAAACCAAGCTAATGCTAATATTTTGAGTACTATTCAATTTAATGGAAATTTGCCCACAGGATATACCTATAATTTTACTTGGAATTGCGATAATTGTTTGCCTGGTAATCCTACTACGCAGGGTCCACATAATCTTAGTTGGAATACCAGTGGTACCAAAACCCTTACCTTGCAAGTAGCTTCTAGTGGTACGCCTATTTGTACTTCGCCTATCACTAGTGTTTTAGTTACTGTACATCCTACTCCTAACCCTACCTTTACGGTAACCGCTGCTGTATGCACAAATACTTCCACTACAAGTAATACTGCTACTTTAACTTTCACAGGTACTGCTGCTACGGGCGCTACTTTTACTTGGGGATGTAGTGGTTGCATTACTTCGCCAGGTAATACGCAGGGTCCTTACTCGCTAAGCTGGACACAACCCGGCACTAAAACTATTACCCTAAGCGTGGTAAATAATTCTGTACCTCCCTGTGAAGCTGGAATTACCACTGCTACCGTTACTGTGCATCCTACCCCCACTAATAGCATACAGGTTTCCATGAATAATATTTGTCAAAATACTGCTATTGCAAATGTTACTACTACTTTAAGTTATGTAGGGAATGCTTTGCCTGGGGCTGTTTTTACTTGGAATTGCGATGGATGCTCAGGCTTAACTCAAACTATTGGTCCTCATATAGTTAGTTGGTCAACTGCCGGTACTAAAACTATTACTTTACAGGTGACTAATCCGGGCACTCCTGCTTGCACAGCACCTGCTGTTACTGTTTGGGTTACCGTGCATCCTACTCCACAGCCCACCTTTACAGCAACAAATGTCTGTGAAAACGCTTCTACTACGAATATTCAAAGTACGATTAATTTCACGGGCTCTGCACAAACAGGAGCTATCTATACTTGGAGCTGTGATGCTTGTACGCCAATACCTACTAATACTGCTGGGCCTTTTACTATAAGTTGGAGTACGCCAGGTACTAAAACTCTAACTTTGCAAATTCAAAATCCCGGCAATCCCGCTTGTGTTTCTACTATTCAAACTGTTTTAGTTACAGTCCACCCTATGCCCACTTCCTCCCTTACAGCCACTCCGATAGTTTGTACGAATGCAGCTACTGCTAGCTTCCTTTCCACTTTAAGTTATACAGGAACAAATGCGCTGAGTAATGCTACTTATACGTGGTCTTGTGATGGGTGCGTTAGTCCACCCTCTTCTACTGTAGGGCCGCACAATATAAGTTGGGTAAGTGCAGGCACTAAAACTTTAACTCTCATAGTAACTAATCCTAGTACGCCTGCTTGTACAAGTCCACCTACTTCTGTGCTTGTTACAGTACTGCCTACACCCCTTGCTACTTTTACAGGCCAAAATGTTTGCGAAAATATTTTAGCAACTAATACTATTTTTTCTACTCTTACTTTTACAGGTACTGCCAACCCAAATGCTCAATTCTTATGGAATTGTGGTGGGTGTATTCCTAGTTCATTAAACGGAAGTGGACCCCATGTTGTTAGTTGGGCAAGTGCCGGTACTAAGACTATTACCCTTACTGTTATTAATTCAGGTAACCCTGCATGCTCCTCTGCTGTCCAAACTGTGCTAGTAACAGTAAATCCTGTTCCTACTAGCCTTTTTACTGTGGTACCTAATATTGTGTGCGTAAATCCTTCTACTAATAATAATACTTCTACCTTAACTTTTACAGGTACAGCTTTAAGCGGTGCCACTTTTACTTGGAATTGTGATGGATGCTTGGGTTTAGCGCAAACATTGGGTCCACATACAGTTTCATGGAATACAGTAGGTACCAAAACGATTACTTTACAGGTAACTAATCCTAGTGCTAACTCTAATGGTACTTTTTGCTCCTCAAGTATTACAACTGCTTATGTAACTGTTAATCCTGTAGCTACTAGTAATTTTACTGCTAGCAATGTTTGTAGTAATGCTTCTACTGTAAATACAATATCAATAGTACAGTTTGCAGGCAATTTGCCTAGTGGCTTTAATTATGTATATACCTGGAATTGTGATGGTTGTGTTTCAGGTAATCCTACTACACAGGGTCCTCATCAGCTGAGTTGGAGCTCTCCGGGCACTAAAACTCTTACTCTTAGTGTGGCTAATAATAGTACTCCCGCTTGCCCTTCGCCGGTAACTACTGTATTAATAACAGTTTATCCTACGCCTATGCCTACTATTTCTATCATTCCATCGGTTTGCACTTCCGTTTCTACAAGTAATAATACTGCTACTTTAAGTCATTCGGGTTCTGCAGCAGTGGGTGCTACTTTTACTTGGAATTGTGACGGTTGCTTGCCACTTCCTAGTAACACAGCTGGACCTTTTACTATTAGTTGGGCACAAGTAGGTGTAAAAACTGTTACTCTAGCAATTCAAAATAATTCTACTCCCGCGTGTATTTCTACTGTTTCTACCGCTTTGGTCACTGTAAATCCTACACCTACTAGTGATTTTAATGTTAGTTCTGCTACTGTTTGTGCTTCTTCTGCAATAGCTTCTACTCAAACTACACTCAGTTTTACAGGTACTGCTCTAAGTGGGGCTATTTTTACTTGGAATTGCAATGGTTGCAATGGTATTGGGCAGGGAATAGGACCCCACACAGTTAGTTGGGCAACCCCGGGTACTAAAACTATTACTTTAATAGTAGCTAACCCAGGAAATCCTGCCTGTATTTCTGAGCCTACCAGCGTTTTAGTAACCGTTTTGCCTGCTCCTACAAGTTCTTTTATCGCTTCTAATGTTTGTGTTAATAGTTCTTTAACAAATATTCAAAGCAATATAACCTTTACAGGTACTGCTTTAACAGGAGCCCAATATAATTGGCACTGTGATAATTGTATAGGAAATATAACTAATACTTCAGGTCCCTTTACTGTTTCATGGGCAAGTGTAGGCATAAAAACATTAACTTTACAAGTAATTAATCCTCAGGCACCTGCTTGTAGCTCAGTAGTAAGCACGGTTTGGGTAACAGTGCATCCTATCCCTTCGCCTAGTTTTACAAGCACTCCTATAGTTTGCACAGGAAGTGCAATTAGTAATAATATTGCTACCCTTACTTTTACGGGAGCGGCGGAAACTAATGCTACCTATTCTTGGAATTGTGATGGCTGTACTGCCTCTCCGAATTCTACGGCAGGTCCTTTTCAAGTGAGCTGGGCAAGTTGTGGAATAAAAACAATTCAACTAACAGTTACTAATGTCACAGGGGGGTGCCAAGCTGCAGCTCCTCCTGTTTATACAACTGTGCATCAAACACCTAATCCTAGTTTTTCTTTTCCAGGTAGTTTATGCGCTGGGCAAGCAGGGGTTTTTCAACATATAGGTACTTATACTTGTAACTTTGCTACTTATATTCCTACTTTTTCTTGGGCTTGTAGTGGCTGCTCGGGTTTTTCGCCTTCCTTGCCAGGTCCTATTAATGTTTCCTGGGCACAGCAGGGTACCAAAACTATTTCTTTAACTGTTACTTTAAGTCCGGGTAATTGTTCTGCTACTCAAACGCAAACTGTTACGGTGAATGCTACGCCTATTGCAGATTTTAGCGTAGTTTCTCCCGTTTGTGTAAATAATCCTGCTTTAGCAACCTTTACGGGTCAAAGTGGGGTAGGAATGGGGGCTAATGGTACTACGCACTTTATTTGGAATTGTCTTACCTGTAATGTGCCGCCAAGTAATACTATAGGGCCGCATCAATTGAGTTTTTCTACACCAGGTTATCACTCCGTTTCTTTACAGGTAGTGAATCAACCAAGTGGTTGTAGTTCGAATGTAGTTTCTAAAAATGTGCAAGTGATTGCACTTCCACCAGCGCCCGTAATTAATGATGTTTATCGTTGTGGGCCAGGGCAAGTAGTATTATCACCTACCTCTGCTACTCCTCCTGGGCATCAGGTAAGGTGGTATAATAGTCCTCCATATACTACTATTGTAAGTACAGAGCCTACTTATGGGGTACACATCCATACTACTACCACTTTTTATGTGGGGTATTTTAATCCTCTTACGGGCTGTGAAACTAAAAGTATGGTAGTAGCTTATGTGCAGCCGGTTCCTTCTCCGCCCCTGGTGAATAATGTAGCACGCTGTGGTAGTGGAAGTGTGACCCTTACGATGCAAATGGGCAGTGTAGCAGGCCAACAATTTCATATTTTTTCTTTGCCTAATGCTACTACTCCTTATGCTAGTATCGCTTTACCTAATACTACTTACGTTACACCTGTTTTAGCCCAAAATTATACTTTTTATGTTGCTACTTCTTTACCTGCAGTGGGTATTCCAGCACCTGGGTGCATGAGCTCTAGAGTACCCGTACAAGTGATTATTCATACTCCTCCTGCTCCTCCGAATGTATGGGGCGCAAGGCGCTGTGGGCAAGGAGCAGTAATTATCTCAGCAAGTATGAATTACCCAGCGGGAGATAAAATTCATATCTACCATGGAAATAGTTTAGTAGGTAGTGCCTTTTCGCCCTTTCTTACTACTTTAGATGTTACTACTACTACTATTTTTTCAGTAGTAGCTGTTAGCGCAAATACGGGTTGCGAAAGTGAACCCCAAGATATGTTGGTTGAAGTAATTTTGCCACCGGCTTCTCCACAAGCCAATTCTGTAGCCCGATGTGGACCTGGAAGTGTAACCATCACTGCTTACTTAGCCAACCCTCTAGCAGATGGAATTCACGTATATACTCAAAGCAATGCAACCAATCCTATACTTACAGTTTCAAGTAATGATTTAGTTTTTGGCTTAGGAGTTAGTTCTACTACCACTTTTTATTTGGAAGGTTTTTTAAATGGAGCATGGGGATGTGTAAGTCCTCGTTTTCCGGTAGTAGCTACTGTAAATCCGGTGCCGTTAGCACCCCTTGTACAAGATGCTAAAATTTGTGGTGCTGGCAGTGTTACTTTTAGTATACAAACTTTAAATTCTAATGTAGGGGTAGCAGTCTATCCGGAAGCTTCGATTAATGTTCCTATTACCCAGCTTCCTACAGCCCCATTTAATTATACAATTTCGGTTTTTCAGACACAAAAGTTTTATTTTGAAGCTGTAGAAAACACTACAGGATGTAGGAGTCCTAGAGCAGAAGCCAAGGTACATGTATATCCTATTCCTAATCCACCATTTGTACCGGATGTTAGCCGGTGTGGAAGCGGTGTTGTTACTTTTACTCCGCAATTGGAGCCCCTTCCTAATAGGATAGTACGCTTACAACATATTTGCGATGGTGGTGTTATTACAAGTACTAGTGCTACACAGTCATTTCTAGTATTGCCTTATATTCTGCAAACTACTACTACATTTTTTGTGCAGGTATATGATACGGTTACGGGCTGTTTTAGCATTTGTAATTCAGTAACTGCAAAAATTAATCCTGTTCCTTCTGAGCCTATTGCTTCTAATGTAACGGTATGTCCGGGTACTAGTGCTACTATAGTAGCCCAAATGGGCAACATACCAGGAGATAAAATTTATTTGTACGATAGTCCTACTAGCAATAGTGCTATTCAAGTGGTGGAGCAATTGCCATATAAATTTACTCTTGGAGTGCACTATTTACCTACTACATATTACTTATTGGCAGAGACGCTAGGGTGTAAAAGTAATCGAGTACCTATTCAGGTAAGTATTCACACTCTCCCCCAGGCTCCGGCAGCGGTTCCTTTATATAGGTGTGGCCCTGGTATTCTTACTTTTACTATTACGCCCGCTACTAATACACCTATCGTTGAAGTATATAGTCAGAGCGTAGGGGGAACTGCTATTCAAACTTTGAGCCAGCCGCCTTATGAATTTTCTTTTGATGTGGCACAAACTACTACTTTTTATTTTACAGGTCTTGATGTTCAAACTTCTTGCCGGAGTATAAGGAATGCCGCTATAGCTACAATTTTACCGCTACCCCCTGAGCCTGCTCCTATTCCTGCGGAGCGATGTGGCAAAGGTAGTGGATTAATTGATGTGCCCAACTTGATTTTAGCAAATGGCCATGTACGTTTATACACCACTCCAGTAGCAGAAGCTCCCTATTCGATGGATAATACGCCCCACTATAATTTATTAACTCCTGAAGTTGAAACAACTACTACTTTTTGGTTAGAGAGCTATAATTACGTTACAGGATGTGCCTCTAAGCGTGTGCCTGTAACTCTTACGATTTTTCCTGTGCCTGCAGCCCCCCCTGCACTTTTTAGAAATATTTGCTCTCCGGGGGGAGTGCTTACTTTTACGTTGCAGGCGCAGAATCCTGGAGATTGGGCAAGGCTTTATGCTACTCAGGGTAGTACCGTGGCACTAGATACTGCTTTGGGTCCTGGAGTTCTGCAATTAAAAGCAAATATTTCGGAAACTACTACTTTATGGTACTCTATTTCAAACTATGTAAATGGAAATCAAATTAGTACTTGTGAAAGTTCGCGGGTACCAATTTTTATAAATGTTGCTCCGTTGCCCTATTCGCCTATTGTACCCCCGCTATTTTTATGCCAGCCGGGGGAAATCACTTTTACTATTCATGGGGTAGGCAACCATACACATAAGTTGTATTTGTATGAGGAGCCTAGCCGTACTTTATTACAAACTCGGGTTGCTACAGGGGGAAGTTTTAAGTTCAACGTATTTCTTAATCAGGGTCGAAGTTTCAGTCTGGTAGCGCGGGATACTATAACAGGGTGTAAAAGTTTGCCGACTTATTTTGAAATTCCTATTCTTAAACCGCCAGCACCACCCATAGTGCAAAATACATTAATTTGTCAGGCGCAAGGTGTTACTTTTAGTTTTGTACCTGATATTCCTCCTGGAGATTATATTCGAATTTATAGCAGCACATCTTCTTTGGAGCCGTTAGTAAATTTATATTCAGCACCTTTCACTTGGCAAACTAATATTTCCACTACTACTACTTTTTATGCTTCTAGCGTAAAGGTAAATGCTTGTGAGAGTGAAAGAGTACCTTTTACTGTAGCGGTAGAGCCCAATAGGATAATTTTTTCAGATACTTTAGTAGCCATTCGTTGTAGGGCAGGTAAAGTACGCTTTGTTTTGCCCCAAAATCCGGAAGTTAGTCAGTGGCGCATATATGCCAATGCTACAGCTTCTACTCCTATCGAAGTTGTGGAAGGTTCTTTTTATATTACACCTTTTCTTGAGCAGAATACAGATTTTTATATTGCTGCTTATTCTCCTAATTGGCAGTGTGAAAGTAAACGATTTTTGGCAAGAGCAATTGTTCGGGAAGCTAATTTGCAGCTTAGACCCTGGTCAGAAGCTAAGCGTTGTGGGTCAGGATTAATTTCTTTACCTTTAGCAGGAATAGAAAATTTGCAAGGTGTTTGGCAGTTTTGGAATGCTTCATATAGTGAGATAATTAGTTTTTCTACTCCTATTTCTAGTAATGTTATTACTTTTGAAGTTACTCAAAGTGCAAGATATTTTTATCGGTTTATCGATGCTGAAAGTGGCTGTACTACTCATTTTGAGCCTTTAGAAGTATCTATTTTTTCAATACCCAGAAAACCTAATCTTTTAAGTCAAAAGCGTTGCGGCGAAGGTAAAGTTACTTTTGCTTTAGAGCAGCCTACCTCCTGGCTTACACTTTACTACACAGACCCTACCTTGCAAAACTTGATATATGCTACCCCTTGGCCAACAGCTATTTTTGAAACGCCTCCTTTGCAAAACACTACTCATTTTTATGCGATACATCAAGACTTGGAAACGGGTTGTCGGAGTGAAGTAACTGAGTTAAAGGCTGAAATTTTTCCTATTCCTTCTATGCCTGCTTTTTTGCAAGAAACTATATGTGGAGCCGGAAGAGCTACTTTTACCTTTAGCTCCTTGCCCTCTATTTACAGCTATCGCGTTTATGACCCTCCTTTTACGGCGCTGCAGGATCTACAGCCTGGAGTATTTATTTGGCAAACGCCCTTTACTGACCAATCACGGACTTGGCACTATAGCATTCGGGATATTCAAACAGGGTGCGAAAGCCGCTTGGCTACTTTAGAGCTTAAAATTTTGCCCCAACCTCAAATTCCTTATGTACTTAATCAATCTATTTGCAAGGGCGAAGTAGCAGAGCTAAAAATAGAAATACCCGCTAATGATGCTAATGAAGTATTACTTTGGGATAAGCATCAAAATTTAGTGGCTTCAAAAAGAGGCTCGCCTTGGCACTTTGTTTTGAATGATATAAAGGAAAGCACTACTTACTATCTTCAAACAATTAATACGCAGACAGGTTGCACAAGTGAGTTTAAACCCTTGCAAATCGAAGTATTAAATAAACCATCTTTACCGCCCTCCCAAAAGGCAGAACGTTGCGGTGTGGGCACTATTAGTTTTACTTTTACAATAAGTAATGCTACCCAACTTTTAGTTTATAGCGCACAAAGTACCACTGCAGAGATTGCAGTACTGGATGCAGGCAATTCTTTTAGTCCATTTATTACCCAAAGTACAACATTTTGGGTTGAAGCTATGGATAAAATTTCAGGATGTAAAAGTGACAGGGTAGAATGGATCGCAATAGTAAATTCTCTGCCTTCAGCTCCATTAATTCAAGATATGTTTCTTTGTGCGCCGGGCGGAGCACCTCTTTTAGTATTTAATGCTAGCCCTAGCATTAGCAGCTATGCAATTTATAGAGAAAGCGATGCTATTCTAGTAGCACAACTGGCTAATAATGATGCGCAAAGCTTGATTAGCTATTCTTTGCCTTGGGTCTATTCAACTACTGCTTACTATATAGTTGCGCGGTCAAAGGTAGGAGGGTGTTTGAGTCCTAGAAGTAGATTTCAGGTAATAGTTCACCCCGAGGTAACTCCGCCACAAGTAGTAGCTCCTCCAATTTGCGCTGGCCAAACAGCTGCTATTTTAGTAAGAAATATAGACTCAGATTCTCAAGTTCAGATTCGAGATGCTCAAAATCAATTAATTGCTAGTTTTTCCTCTGTGAATAGTTTCACCTTTACAACGCCCTTTTTATCACAGAATACACACTACTTCTTTCAAAGCATTCATCCTGCTGTTGGGTGTAGTAGCAGTATAGTTAAAGTAGATATTCAAGTACATCCTTTACCTTCTCTTCCTACTATTCCACCTATTTCGCGTTGTGGAAATGGCCTAATTACGTTAAGTACGGCAATACCGAATAATCAACAGTTGGAAATTTATAATTCTATAAGTGGTGGTCAAGTTTTAGCTAGGAGTAGTGTGCAAGAAAATTCTTCTATTTTAAGCTATTGGGCTATAGCTAATGAAAGTTACTTTGTGCAGGTTAGAGACTTAAATACAGGTTGTATTTCTCCAAGAACACCGTTCCCTATTCAAATTATTGAGGCGCCGCCAGCTCCATTGCCTCAAGTACTTCGTTTTTGTGAAATTTCTCCGCTACTTTTCACTCCCTTGTGGTCACTTTCTTCAGTGCCCCAAGGATTAAATTTAATTTTATTAGCGGAAGAACAATCGATAACCCCTCTAGCACAAAGCAATGTTCCTCCTTATACCCTCACTTTGCCATCCGTAGAAACTACTACTACTTTTTACCTTATGACTAGATGGCAAAATGATAATACTTGCCAAAGTAGAAAAGTACCTTTAGTGTTGCAAAGATTAGCTATTTTGCCTGTTCCTTCAGTTTCTAATGCAGTTCGTTGTGGGGTAGGGGTAGTTACTTTTGAAGTTAATTCTTCTTTTCCGGTTCGCTTGCTTAGTGAAGATAGGTCTGTTGTATTTTCGCAAGACTATGTTTCGCCCTACCGCCTCAATTCGCCTTTTTTAACTACCAGTACGCAGTTTTACATTGAAACTTGGGATGAAACCACGGGCTGTAAAGCTCAAACAAAAGTTGAAGCCACTATATTACCTATTCCTAAATTACAAGTTGAAGATGTTTCACGGTGCGGGAAAGGAGAAGTGAAATTTACTTTTACTCTAGAGCCAGCGCAGGAAGCGACTATTTTGGTGTATAATGCTCAAAATAATTTAATTACTTCCTTTACGGGTTGGGAAAAACTAAAATGGATAGCTTTTGTTGAGCAATCTTCTTCTTTTTATGCGAAAGCCAAGTTAGGAAATTGCTTTTCTGAAGTTGTTTCTTTTCGGGCGCTTATTCATCCTATTCCGCCTTTACCTACTCTACCTAATCAAACTATTTGTACTACCAAAGACTTGACTGAGGTAAAAGTACCTGTATTAAATGTTCCTTCGGGTTTTTTAGGTCTTTGGGTTACAGATATTGCGTATGCAAAAACAGATACTTTCTTGCGGATTCCTTCGTATATCTTAAAACAGCAGCATGCAGGTACTTATAAAAATTATAGTTATTTTGTGCAGGATATACAAACAGGCTGTATAAGTTCTGAAGGGAATTTCGTAATTGATGTGAAAAGGGCTCCTAAAGCTGAGCCTATTACTTCTATACTTTGTGAAAAAGGGGTTGCACAATACTCACTTAATTTAGATTTTAACGTAAAGGCTATTCGACTATATGATTTTTCTTTGAGTAATCAGGCTCCGATTCAAACGATTTATTCTTCAAGGGGGGTATTGAGAAGTAATTATATTTTGGCAGACCATACTTTGTTTTGGGTGATAGAAGACGAGCAGGGCTGCCAAAGTGAGCCGATAGCTTGGAATGTTCGAATAGCTACTTTACCTCCTGTTCCGCATATTCATTCTTTTTTGCCGCGCTGTGTAGGAGATAGCTTACGTTTAGAAGCAAAAAACTCTTTTGGTTACTCCGTAGTATGGACTCTACCTAGCGGGCAAAATGCTTGGGGTA
The DNA here is from genome assembly GCA_025057395.1 of Bacteroidia bacterium. Classification (GTDB taxonomy): domain Bacteria; phylum Bacteroidota; class Bacteroidia; order J057; family JANWXU01; genus JANWXU01. The sequence continues at coordinate 16,979 of JANWXU010000053.1, forward strand.
AGGCATTAGTTATTCCTTTTTTTGAAAGTTCGGATAATGGCCTTTATAAGGCGCAGTATGTTTCTATAGAAGGCTGCACTTCGCAGGCCGCTACTGTGGTTGCTTCGGTTAGAGAAGTACTTCCATTGCCACAGCCTTTTTTCTATAATTATTTTGGGCAAAATGTTCCTTTTTGTCCGTATAATGAAGTAAATTTTGCTTTAGCTAATTTTCCAGAATTTCCCCAGGGAGTACAATTTGAATGGATGGGGCCTAATGGTTTTTACCACTTAGGCCATTCACAACCGGGCTTAGCGGCGCCGCGTAGTGCAGCAGATAATGGAAAATATCGGGTTCGGGCAATAGCAGGGGCTTGTACCACTGCCTGGGCTTATACCGACTCCTTAATTATCCATCCTAAGCCCGAAAAACCTATTATTAAGGGTACTGAAACAGTTTGTATAAGCGACTCTAATGCTATTACCCTTACTATTGAGCATCCTCTAGCGCAACCCTATTTCTGGAAGGGACCCAATAATTTTTTAGCTACTGCTAACGCTATAAGCCGTCCGGCTAATAGAGAAAATTTAGGGGTTTATTCTGTAGTAACTCAAAATAGTGCTGGATGCTTTTCAGATACGGCTATTTTCGAGGTCAAAAGTCAACAAGCAAGTTTTAGAGTAGCCTCTTATACTGCTTCTCTTTGTGAAGGTAGTACTTGGCAATTAGAGATAGAAGCTACTTTACCTTTGCAATATCGTTTACAAGGTCCTACTCTGGATACTCTTTTTAGTACACAATCGATTCGTTTATTTCATGTATCGCCTGAGCAATCAGGAATATATACTTTAACAGCAATAGCTGGTAATTGTACACTGGCTTCTCAATACTTACCTTTGGTGGTAATTCCTAAGCCTATTTCACCTACTGTAGTTGGCAAAAAACGCTATTGTGATGCTCAAATTCCTACTTTTGAAGTCACATTTGTTGATTATGCGGAACATCTTGAAACCGTATGGTATTTGAATAGTTTATTTTGGGGCAGAGGAGATAGGCAAATTTTAAGTTTTCCTTTAAGAGCTGGTCCTGGTTCCTATAGAGGGGAAGCCATGCACATTTATAAGGGCTGTACTTCTGAAGTAAGTAAATTTGAATTTGAAATATTACCCCCCTTGCCTCCGCCTACTATTGAGGGTAGAAATATTGTGTGCTATGGAGATACTTTAAAGTTACTAGGTTTTTCTAGTGTAGCAGATGCTCAGTACTATTGGGTTTTGCCTAATGGCAGCACTTACATAGGAAATTCTTTAAAGTTGGTGCCAGCCCTTGAGGGTACATATTCTTTGGTAATTGCTCAGGAAGGATGTACTTCAGCCAGCCGTGTTTTTGTAGAAGTTTTACCTCAGCCCCTTCCTCCAAATTTGGATACTACAGTTTATACCTTGTGTGCTGGGGAAAATGGGCAAGTGAATGTTAAGTTAAGCGGTGCATCTATATTAGAATGGCAGCCGCCTAATACTAGTACATGGTACCCTACTTCTGGTAACATATTGATTCCTGCTATTTCAATCGCTACAAGAGGGGTGTATAAGGTGCGAGGTGTTTATTATGGCTGTACGAGTGCTGTTGCTACTTTTACAGTTAATGTTATTGAAGTAAATAAGCCTACGCTGGTTACGTCGAAACAAAGTTATTGTGCTAATGAGAGTGTACACTTAAGCTCATTAGGAGTGTTGGGCCAAAAATACCTTTGGAAAGGACCTAACGGTTTTAGGCGTGAAACCAGTGTTCCAGAGCTCACTTTTACAGCTTTTCCGCATTTAGGAGGAACCTACTCTTTACAAATAGTTAGCCAAGGTTGTACTTCGGCAACTTCTTTTACCGAAGTTGTAGTTCACCCTATTCCAGCAACACCTATTATAAGGCATAATTCTCCACGCTGTGTGGGAGATATTTTACAACTTAGTGTTTTACCCACAAATGCTGGAATACAGTATTTATGGAAAGGTCCTGATTTTGAGGCAATAGGACCTATTGTGCATAGAACATTAACCCATACTCAAATGGCGGGTATATATAGTGTGGTTGCTATTGTTAATCAGTGCACTTCAGTTTCGGCAACTAGTCTGATTCTTATACAAGAGAAACCCGACGTTCCGCAAATAATTGGCTCTAAAGAAGTATGTGAAGGCAGGGCTGTTTATTGGGCTGTACAGTCTGGTAGGGCACAAGAATATTTGTGGCAAGGACCAGGGGGCTTTTTAAGCAATGCAAAAGAAGTAACTTTAATAGCTCACCGTAGCAATGCTGGTAGTTACTCGGTAGTAGGAATAACGGGAGGGTGTACTTCTGAAATAGCTATAATTAATTTATTGGTGTATTCGGCTCCTGTGCTAAATGATCTTGAAAGCAATTCACCTGTTTGTACGGGAAACCTTCTCAAACTAACCGCTCATGGAGACTTGATAAGTGGGGAGAAAAAATACTTTTGGGTAGGACCTGGAAACTTTAACACTACCTCGAGCATTTCACAAATCGAGGTTGCTGTGAATCCAAATATTTTTAGTGGAGTTTATGAAGCATATTTGGTAGATGCAAAAGGTTGTACTTCAAATGTTGTTCAAACACAAGTAAATGTAGTTCCTTCTTTGAGAAGTACAATTTTGCAAGCTCCTAGTTTCGTTTGTGAGGGGCAAAGCATTAGTCTTTTGGCGGCTGCTACTCCTAGCTCTAATTATTTATGGGTGGGGCCTGGCGGCTTTCAAAGTACTTTGCTAGCTCCTCGGCTGGAAAATGTTTCTACTCAAAATTCGGGGGTATATTCTTTTTATAGTTACGTAGGGGGGTGTACCTCGAACATAGTTACTGCAAGCATACAGGTAGGAGCATTGCCCAATCTAAGTACTGTAACTAGCAATTCTCCTTTATGTGCAGGAGAAACTTTACGCCTAACAGCTCCCTTAATACCCGGTGCTTCATATTATTGGCAAGGCCCTCCTGTTCACGGGTCTGTACTTTTTAGTTCTAACCAAGCCCAGCCAATTTTACAAAATGTGAGTACGGCACAAGCGGGTATTTATACAGTGTTTGCTACTCTTAATGGCTGTACTTCTGCTACGCGAGCTATTGAAGTGACTATTAGTACAAGGCCGCAAAATTTGCGTACACAAGCTCGCCATTCTTTATGCGAAGGTGAAACATTGTACTTACAAGCTGTAGCTAGCAACGCTACTCAATATTTTTGGCAAGGGCCTTCGGGTTTTAGTAGTACTGTTTCTAATCCTATGCTAAGTTCTGTTACCTCTGCAAATGCAGGGCAGTATAGTGTAGTAGCTATTCATAACGGTTGTAGTAGCAGTATGGCACTTTCAGAGGTAAGTGTTACTTCCATGCCATATGCTTACAAAGTGGAAGATATATCTGTATGCTCAGGAACTTCGTATACTTATCCTCTTTCGGTTATTCCAGGTGCTCACTATCAATGGATAGGGCCAGGGGGCTTTTCTACGAATACTGCTTCATTAACAATTTCTTCGTTTAGCTTGCGTTTAGCAGGTACGTATCGTTTGTGGGTAACAGTGAATAATTGTCGATTTTTGGTACGAGAGCTTACCATTAGGGCACAGAATTGTAAGCATGTTTCTGAATTAAAAAGTCAACAAATTACTGTTTATCCTAACCCCGCAAAAAATATAGTGTACATAGACTTGAGTAATGTGCAATTACAAGAGCCTATTTTTTTGGAAATACTCAGTTCTAATGGGCAGCTGATAAAAAAAGTTATTTTGGAACCTACTTTGAATATTTTATCATTGAGTAATATTCATTCTGGAATTTATTTATTCAAGTTTTATATTGGGGGTCAGGTTTGGGCGCAGCGCTTAATAATAGAATAAAGCTACCATAGGTATTCGATAAGCGAATAATACAAAGGTAATCCTAGCATAATATTGAAAGAAAAAGTTACTCCAAGAGTCATGAACAAAAGGAGACCAATATTTGCTTGGGGTACTGCATTGCGTATGGCAGCAGGCACTGCAATACTAGAGGCGCTGCTAATAAGAGCAGTGAAAAGGAAAGCATCTCCTTGATTCATAGAGAATAAGTAAGCAAGCCCTATTCCTAAGAAGGAAAAAAGAAGAGGATAAATAAGTGCGAAAAGAAAAATAAAAATACCTGCTTTTTGAATTTCCTCTATTTTTGACCCAGCAATTAAGCCCATATCTAGCATATATAAACAGAGGAAACCTGTAAAATTATCGATTACAAAAGGCTTGAGCAACTGCTCTCCTTTTTCGCCCATTACTAACCCCACGAGCATGCTGCCTAGCATTATTAAAACAGAACCGTTAAATAAGGATTCGTGTAAAGTACTTTTTAAGGAATAGAAAAAATTTGAAGAAGCAAAAGCTTCAACTTTTTCTTCTACCTTTTGGTAATAGCGAATTAAAATTAAGCCCGAAATAACGGCAGGAGATTCCATGAGTGCCATGCAAGCCACCATATAACCACTAAAATCTACTTGTAAATCTCGCAGGAAGTTGATAGCTGTAGCAAAAGTTACAGCATTGACAGACCCATAAGCTGCTGAAACAGCACCAGCATTATATAAGCTGAGCTGTAGCCTTAGTATCCAGAATAAAAGGAAAGGAGTGCAAAAAGAGATAGCTACGCAGGTAAAAATGATGCCTATTATTTTGCTGTTTAGTCTGCTATGGTATATTTCTTCTCCTCCAACAATGCCAATATGAAATAGTAAGTAAATACCCAAAAATTTACCAATAGTAGGAGGAATCTCTAGGTCGGATTTTACAAGAGTAGCTACTATACCCAAAAGAAAAAAAAGAATAGGTGGGCTACTAATGTTATCGATAATAGCTTGAAAGTTCATAATAGATAATTTTGTTCGAAGTTTATCTGTCTTTTGCCACTCCTATGCGTAATAAAAAATTTTGAAATTCAAACTATTAGAAAAATATTGAAGTAATTTTATTTTCTAAAAATTTACATGCTATATTCGAATATAGGAACTTTTCTTTAGTACTAGAATAGCATTTCTTTATAATTCAAATCTTTGTAGCTTTACATTTGGATTTAGTTACTCTTACCTTATGGAAAGATATACTTTTACTTTAGCTCTGCTCTTTAATAATACCACGAATTTTACAAAGGTAATTATTCAAAAAGGCAGGCAAAAAGCTTTTTCTGTTTTACTTTTATTAATTGTCTTGTCTTTATCTATATTTTCTGCTAACTCGCAAGTTTGCCCTCTTACTACGCTCCCTGGCTTAAGTAATTCTGTTGTTGCGGGTTTGCCCCAAGCTACTAGATGTGGAGTAGGTAGCGTAACTTTTACTGCCACAGGAATTAATAATAATAAGTTTTATTTACTTTCCACTACTTCACCTACTCCTGGAACGCCTCTTGAATACAACTTAAACGATAATACTACAATTAATCCGGGTTTGCCAATCTTTCAGACAGATTTTACTACTTCTTCTAGCGCTGAATATTTAGTTTCTGGAAATATCAATAATGGTTTTGGTGTTATTGGAACCGTTTTTCCTTTGGCACCTTCCGTTGGGCAATTTCGTATCTTTTATGAGGCACCCGGAAATACACAAAACTTATTTCAATACACTAAATCTGTTGCAGGCACAGAAGCAGGCTTTTTGCGCGCTTATACTAATCCTAGTACTAATATTGCCAAAATAAGCTGGTATAATCTTCCGCTTACCTCTACTGCTTATGTGAAGTTTGCAGTAACGCTTAAAAATACAAGTAATAACGTCGGGAACTGGTATTTTGCTTTAGGCAATGGTTCTATTTTTTCTGATAATTTATCTCCTGCTAGTTTTAACGACAACAATTTTTTCTTGAATCTTGAATGGCAACTTAATCCTAACCTTTCTGTAAATACAAACTTTATTAATGGTAGTACGCAGGTAGGAGTTTTGAATCAAGGGGGGGGGCAGCCCTTTACTCAAAGTCCACAGCATATTGTTGAGATTTATTGCAATAACAAAAATTCAGACATTATTTTTGCAAGAGGTGGGGTTGAATATGTTCTAGAACCAGGAGAGTATATGGTTTGGGTGGATAATCAAAGAGTTTATCATGGAGCGCAGCAGTATGATTTTGCTAAAAATGATAATTTCAATTTAGGTACTAATTTGAGTGCCCTTCTTTTTTATTCAAATGCTAATATTGATTCATATATTGAAATTGATGATCTAGTATTTCAGCCTGATATTGAAAGTCAAACTATTATTGCGCAGGCTATTGGAAGTCCTGCAAATTTAACTACTCCTATACTTCCAGTAGGTACTTACTTTTACCAAGTAGGTCAGGCTGATTTTACTTCTACCCCGCCTACTTTTTGCGTGAGCCCTTATGCTTTAGTACGGGCCAAAGTTAATTCTATTCCAACTCCAACTATAAATGCACCTCTATCTGCCTGCCAAAACCAAGCTATTAGCGTATCTACCCCTGATGTAAGTAACTATATTACGTGGAATTTTGGGGTAAATGCAACTCCAACCTCGGCAAGTACTTCTTCTGCCAGCGTTAGTTGGAGTACCGTAGGCACAGAAATTATTACTCTCACAGTTATTGATTTAGAGGGGTGCATTGGTATTTCTTCTCAGCTTATTAATATTAACGCTACTCCAACTGTTTCTTTGACGGCAAGTTCTGCTACTGTTTGCACTAAAACTAATGTTACCATTACTCCAACTGTGGGGAATGCTACTCCTACAGATATGTACTCCTGGGACTGTGATAATTGTCTTTCCTCTCCAGCTGGTGCAGGGCCGCAGGTGCTTAGTTGGGCTAGTATTGGTACCAAAACAGTTACCCTTCAAGTAAAAAACAGTGCGGGATGTATTTCTACAGTGGCTAGTGTTACAGTAAATGTGGTTCCGCCCCCTATTAGTACTTTTTCTGTTAGCAACAATCCTATTTGTCAGAATCAAACTTTAACAGTTACAGCTATAGCAGGGGCAAATTATAGTTGGGATTGCGACGGCTGTGTGCAGCAATCTATTATTTCAAATACTACTAACAATGCTCCTCAACTAACTTGGACTACTTCAGGAACCAAGACTGTAAAGTTAATTGTTTTTCAAAATGGATGTTTTTCTCTTCAAAGCTCTGTAGAAGTAACAGTAAATCCAACGCCTGTTGCTAGTATATCTGGGCCAAGCTCGGGATGTCTAAATACTAATTATACTTTTACTGCTCCACCGGGTTTAGCTAGCTACACGTGGAATTTTGCCGGCGGAGGACAAGCGGTAGTAAGTGGTCTAAATACTAATACGCTAGTAGTGAGTTGGGCAAGTACAGGTGCCAAGTCTGTGACTTTACAAGTAGTTAATAATAGCGGTTGCGTAAGTTCGGTTGTCACGCAGGCGATTACAATTAATAATAATCCACCACTTCCTACTTTAACTCCGCCTTCGACAATATGTGGTACGGGCGTAAATGTTACCTTTACGGGTATTGCCATTGGTGCTCCTCCGGCTGCTTTAAGCTGGAATTTTGGTTCAGATGCTACGCCTACTACCTTCAATACACCTGCGGGTGTGCTCATTACTATTAGCAACCCAGTAGTACAATGGTCTACTATAGGCGCTAAAACTGTGACTCTAACTGCTATTAACACTAGTGGTTGTACGAGTGTAGTAACTGCAGTAGTTACAGTAAATGCGCTGCCAGCTCTTCCTGTTATTAATGCGCCTTCTATGGTTTGCGTGAATCAAGTGGTGAATATTTCTACTTCGACAAGTGCTAATGTTTATGCGTGGAATTTTGGTGCCAATGCTACGCCTGCTACTAGTTCGTCTGCGGCTACTAATGTAAGCTGGAGTACGAGCGGGGGGAGAAATATAACTTTAACAATAACTGCTGCTAATGGTTGCCAAGCTACAAATACTGTAGTGATAAATGTAAAGCCTGTACCTAATGTTACTTTATCTGCTAATTTTTCAAGCGTTTGTGTGAATGCTAATTCTACGGTTAGTGTTACGGCTACGGGTTTAG